>JBKJIX010000159.1:0-53472 GCA_046598205.1 Chitinophagaceae bacterium | reverse complement strand
AATTGTAATGAAGATGGCAGGTGAAAAATGAATCGCTGATTAAAGGATTAAAATTGATTTCGCTGATTTGAAATCCTACCAGTATAAAGACTTTCATAGCTAAGGGAAAGTTAATCCTTCAATCCTAAAAATTATTTAATCCGTGATAGAGGTTACTTTTTATAGGGTTGTGGTATCAATATCTGATTCTCACATTTTAACCTTAAAAAAAGTATAGCCATGAACAAACTTATCATCGGGCTGCTCGTAGTAGCAGCCGGGGCAGGAATCTTTTTGTTGCTCCGCACGAAAAAAGAAACAACAACCGCCAATAGCATTAACAAGGAATGGATTGTTGGTAAATGGAACCCGATAGCTATCGGGTCAGATGCAGTAATGGCCAATGATTCCAACTTCAGTAAGTACCAGTTTGATTTTCAAAAAGACGGTAAGGTGGTCAGGTCACTAAACGATTCTGTAAAAGCAGACACCACTCATTACGAATTGAACAAAGCAAATGAATTAATTTGGTACGAAAGGACTCCTTCGGAGAAAGAAAAAGTCAGTGATTCTACGGGTAAAGTTTATGTGGTAACTAAACTGACATCCGACAGTCTGCAGATGCAGGCCACAGATAGTTCAACTATCCTGTTTATCAAACTGGAGAAATAAAATTGCCCTACTGTAAAAAACGGGACAATAAAAAAGCAAACCCATCCTGTTTTGTCAGGATGTTTTTGCTTTTTATAAATCAGATAGTTATTACATTTGGATATGGCGAAAAAAAAATTGGTAATACTTACAGGAGCCGGCATCAGTGCTGAAAGCGGATTAAAAACTTTCCGTGACAGTGATGGACTTTGGGAAGGATACGAAGTGACGGAAGTAGCTACCCCAAGAGGCTGGAGAAAAAATCCGCAATTGGTTCTTGATTTTTATAATGCAAGAAGAAAAAATGTGGCCGATGCCCAACCCAATGCAGCGCATTATGGACTAGCAGCATTAGAAAAAGATTTTGATGTAACCATCATCACACAGAATATAGACGACCTTCATGAAAGAGCTGGCTCCACCAATGTTTTGCACCTGCATGGAGAAATTTTCAAGATGAGGAGTGAATGGGATGAAACATTGATTTCAGAAATAAAAGGAGATATCAAATTGGGTGATGAGGCTACAGACGGAGCACAACTTCGTCCCTACATCGTGTGGTTTGAGGAGCCTGTGCCAAAGATTGAAGAAGCAGTTCCTATTGTCTTTGCGGCTGATATTTTTGCTGTTGTCGGCACTTCATTAGTAGTATATCCTGCTGCTGGTCTTATCAATTATGTGGCGATGGATGTCCCTAAATATATTATAGACAAAAAAATGCCTTACACATCACCCATGAAAAACCTGACACTGATTGAAAAACCCGCTACAGAAGGGGTGAAGGATTTGATGGCTGAACTTGCAAAACAACTTTAGGTTTTCACTAACAGGATACAGCTTATCATTGCTGCGAATTTCCAGCATGAAAAAATATTTACTTACCGCCTTTGCTATCACCGCTTTTTTATTTTCTTCTGCACAAACGTATTTGCCTTTTGAGCAGGTTCGTAAATACACTAATTCCCAATCGCCAAACAAGTATGATTCGGCATTGAATTATTTAACGAACAGGCTGGGGGCTGAAATTCATTACCTGTATCCTTTTTACCAGGCAATAGGATGGGAGAGTAAATTTAAAAAGGCGATGGGGGAGAAGAGCTTTTACGATAACTTCAGTCAATTACTTTCTTTTGCCGGTGATTACAGCATGGCAACATCGTACAATGAAAAAAGGTTTGATACCATGTCAGCTGGTGCTATTGCCTTGATAGCAGATACAATAAGTAAATTGAAAAACATCCAGTATGTACCAGCTAAAGCTTCCATTATAAGTAATGCATCCCATTATAGTGTGATAATGATTAATGAATCACATGCCAAGCCGGTACACCGGGCTTTTACTTACAGCCTGCTGGAAGATTTGTACAAAGAGGGCTACCGATATCTTGCCATGGAAGCCTTTAATAACTACGCAAACAAATGCCTCGATTCATTAAATGTATTTACCGGCTATTATACGTATGAGCCGGTGGCCGGAGAGTTGGTAAGAAAAGCATTGCAGTTAGGATATAAATTAATTTCGTACGAGGATACAACGGCATCAGAACATACAGCTTCGCAAAGGGATTCTGTACAAGCAGAAAATATTTATAACGTCATTAAAAAAGATCCGTCGGCCAAAATATTAGTTCATGCAGGTTATGGACATATTTGTGAAGAAAAAATAGGTGACTATACCCCAATGGGTTTATGGTTTAAAAAAATAAGTGGCATTGATCCTTTTACGATTGACCAGACGGATATGACGGAAGGAAGCGATTTTGAATATGGAAGAATTTTCTACCAATCTTTCAATGCGAAGTTTACGATTAATACACCGTCAATTATTTATCATAACAGGCGGCCCTTTAACCCGATGGAAGAAAAAGGGTACGACGTAATAGTGATGCACCCTGCTACTGCTTATCAGCATAACCGGCCCACCTGGCTTTCATTAAACGGTGAAAGAAAAACTACACTGATACAACCAACCGAGAAGATGTTGTTCTTTGTGCAGGCCTATTATGAAAATGAATACAGTACTGATTTGCTGAACTATCTTGTACCAGCAGACCATACCTACATCACCAACCAAGAAGGTTATTATTGTTTGTACCTGCGAAAAGGGAAATATAAAATTGTGTTACGGGATGTTAGTTATAAAGTGCTTGCTACAAAAGATATGGAGATAAAATAAAATCTATTTTATTTCTTCCTGAAATTTCACCTCATATTTTTCAAGTTCTGCCAGCACCGGTACATATATTTCTTTTGAAGTGGGTATGTGCAACCCAGTCATTTTTATTTTACCATTTAGAATATGTTTGGCAGCAATGCCAAGCGGTAAACCAACTGTCTTGGCCATCGCAGTCCGTAAACTATTTTCTCCTTTTACTACCAGTGAGCTTCTGACTTCCGACTTCTGACCTTCGATTTCAAACTCAATCTCATGCAGCATCACAATCATATCCTTATCGTAAGGCCGGAGAGCTAATTTTTTTTCTACAGCAAACTGAAGAATATCAGCAGGACTGCAAGAGCCTTTATTCACCAATGTATCCTTGTCATCTAATCCCAAAAAGAAAAGTTGTTTCAATGTAAGATTAGCTTCATGCATTTTATGGGCAAGAAAAGCCGCTGCTTTACTTTTCACCTCATCAATTTCTACTTCTTCAATATTCCCTTTATCGTCAGCCGCCATAAATGATTCAGGCATTTCAGTACCTTCTGCTTCGGCTTCGTTTTCTGCTTCCATTAACTGCAGCAGATTTTCCATCATACTTTTTGTCTCAGCAAATCGTTCTGTCAGTTTTTCATTCAGCCATTCACTAAAGCCGTTTTTATCCATGTGTTCCTTAAAAACTTCCTGTAAAGTTTTACCGTCAGTTTCATACATCGGTGTTTCATCTATCAGTTTCAGATCAATGATGTTTTTCCAGCCATACATAAAATCGGGATGGCGGAGTGTGGTGCGGATAAAAGTAGGTGCATCTTCCAATCCATATAAAGGCGTATAGCTTAGAGAATCCCTGTTGGGATACCAGCATAAAAAACCAATCTCCGGAATCTCCACCAACCGTTCTGTGGTAAATAATTCTTCATAAGCAATCTTCTTTTCATCTCCATTTTCCCTGAAATGTGCACCGGCTTTTCCAGCCATTATAATGTTGCGGGGGTTCCAGCTTATTTTATAATGCCAGGGATTATCATCGCTTTCAGGAGCTACCAGGCCACCACAATGTGACTGAAAAGATGTAACCGTTCCGCCTTTAGCATGAATTTCATCAATGATTTTCATGGCACTCATATGGTCAATACCGGGGTCGAGGCCCATCTCATAAAGGAAGAGAAGTTTTTTATTTTCGATTTTTGATTGCAGATTTTTGATCGGTTCATCGAGGTAGGAAGCTGTCAATAGATTTTTAGACATTTCAATGCAGGACTCTGCTACTTTAATATGCAGGCCGGGTGGCAGCAATGAAATAACAATATCTGAATGCCGGATATATTTGCTCCTTTCGGCTGTATCGTTAATATCAAATGAAATGGCCGTGGCCCTTTGTGATCCACCAACTTTTGACTGAGCTAATTTCAAATCTGCATCCACCACTACTACTTTCCAATTTTCTGTAATAGCATTTTCCAGTAAATAGTCAATTAAAACGGTGGCTGATTTTCCGGCTCCAAATAATAGAATCGTCTTCATAAAAAATCCTGTTGAACGAACCGGAAAATTAGGACGAAAAAGCCATAAAACACCCGTAAAAACCACCGGCAAAATACCATTATTCTCAGCCAGTTAACTAATCCACAAGGGTGGAAAAAATAGCCCAAAAAACACCTTCTTTTATCAGGTTTTAAGGTAGAAAAAAGGTAGATTTGCCAACCTTAAAAAACCGGCTTTTTTCAGCCGTTTTTGCCAATAATAATCAATTAAAAAAGCAGAAGGAAAAACTAACGATGGAAGAAAATCTTGAGCCACAGGAAACGAATGACAGCGACCGGATAATTCCCGTTAACATCGAAGAGCAAATGAAGACTGCCTACATTGATTATTCAATGTCGGTAATAGTTGGCCGTGCCTTACCCGATGTAAGAGATGGATTAAAGCCGGTACACCGCCGTATTTTATTTGCCATGAACCAACTGGGGCTGCATTATAACAAGCCGTATAAAAAATCGGCCCGTCTGGTGGGGGAAGTGCTGGGTAAGTATCATCCGCATGGTGATACGTCGGTGTACGATGCAATGGTGCGTATGGCGCAGGAGTGGAGTATGCGTTATACGATGGTAGATGGCCAGGGAAATTTTGGTAACCAGGATGGTGATGGTCCGGCGGCCATGCGTTATACAGAAACAAGACTAGAACGATTGGCAGAGCATATGCTGGATGATATTGAAAAAGATACTGTTGATTTCCAGCTCAACTTTGATGATTCTGAAAAAGAACCTACTGTTCTTCCTACAAGAATTCCTAACCTCTTAATAAATGGTTCCAGTGGTATTGCCGTAGGTATGGCTACTAATATGATGCCGCACAATCTCTCTGAAGCTATTGATGGCTGTATTGCCTATATTGATAACAGGGAGATTACTATTGATGAACTGATGCAGCATGTAAAAGCACCGGATTTTCCAACAGGCGGTGTTATATATGGAATGGAAGGTGTAAAAGCCGCCATGCACTTTGGCCGTGGCAGGGTAGTGGTGCGGGGCAAATTGACAGTAGAAGCAAAAGTCAATGGTAGAGAACAGATCATTATTACCGAAGTACCCTACCAGGTAAACCGTGATGCTTTGACTAACCGCATTGGTGAATTAGTCAATGAAAAAGTAATAGACGGAATTTCCAATGTAAATAATGAATCGAATAATAAAGAAGGTACAAGGGTAGTAGTTGATTTGAAAAAAGATGCTATTGCCAATGTTATCATCAATCAATTATATAAACTTACCGACCTGCAAACTTCTTACGGTATCAACAATGTTGCTATTGTAAAAGGAAGACCAAGGACACTGAACCTGAAAGACCTGATAAGTGAGTTTGTTGAGTTCCGTCATGAAGTGGTGGTAAGAAGAACTCAGTTTGAATTAAGAGAAGCGGAGAAAAGAGCACATATATTAAAAGGCTATCTCATTGCATTGGATCATCTGGATGAAGTGATTGCCCTTATCCGTTCATCTTCTACGCCGGATATTGCAAAGGAGAACCTGGTAAATGCCGGATGGGGCCTGGATGAGATACAGGCCAAAGCCATATTGGAACTCCGTTTGCAGCGCCTTACCGGCATGGAAAGGGATAAGATAAAAGAGGAGTTTGATGAATTGATGCAACTGATTGCCCGCCTGAATGAACTACTCGCAAACGAAGGGATGAGATTTGATGTTATTAAAACCGAATTGCTGGAGATAAAAGAAAAGTTCGGCGATGAAAGAAAAACAGAGATCACTTACCTCGATGATGAAGTAAAAATAAAAGACCTGATTAAAGAAGAGGATGTGGTGATTACCATTTCACATCTTGGCTATATCAAACGTACACCGGCAGATGAATATCGTTCGCAACGCCGTGGTGGCAGGGGGGCGATGGGTGGAAAAACGAGGGATGAAGATTATATCGAACATCTTTTCGTGGCATCTACACATCATACCATGCTATTCTTTACGGAGAAAGGACGGGTATATTGGCTGAATGTGTATGAGATTCCTGACGGAGAAAAAACTGGTAAAGGCCGTGCTATCCAAAACCTGATGCAGTTACCGCCGGATGATAAAGTAAGGGCAATACTTGATGTTAAAGATTTGAAGGACGAAGAATTTGTAAAGGCGCACAATATTGTTCTTTGTACAAAGAAAGGAATTATTAAAAAAACAGAATTAGCAGATTTCAGCCGCCCAAGACAAACCGGGGTGAATGCTATCAACATTATAGAAGGAGATGAATTGCTGGAAGCAAAAATGACGGATGGCAAATGTGAAATAATGATGGCAGTGAAAAGTGGCCGGGCTATCCGTTTCTCCGAAGAAAAAGTAAGGGCTACAGGCCGTGGAGCTATTGGTGTGGCGGGTATAGAAGTAGATGATGACAAGGATGAGGTGGTTGGTATGATTTGTGTAAACCCTGAAACAGATGCAGACAGAACCGTATTGGTGGTAAGTGAAAAAGGATTTGGCAAAAGAACCCCGGTAGATGAATATCGCTATACGAACCGTGGTGGTAAAGGGGTGAAAACAATCAGTGTAACTGATAAAACAGGTTCTTTGGTTGGAATATTAGCTGTTGCCCAGACAGAAGACATCATGATCAGCTGTAAGAGTGGTGTTACCATCCGGATGCCGGTTAGCGGCATCAGCGAACAGGGCCGTGCCACACAAGGGGTGAAGTTGATAAGACTGGATGAAGGTGATGAAATAGCCGCTATTACCCAACTCGAAGATCAGCAACCGGCATTGCTGACTGATGAAAATATAATTGATGAAAATCCAACGAATAATGACGCAACCGAAAGTGGTGAAAACCCATCTACAGGTGACGGCGTTTCAGAATAATCAGTAATTTGTAAATGATTAATTGCCTTATTTATTATAAATCAAAAGAAAACAGATGAAAAGAATCCTTTTCTTACTAACGATGAGTTTTTCTGCTTTTTGGGTAACAGCTCAGAAAATTGAAGACATAAAAAATCAACTGGTGTTTAATAAGTTTAAAGAAGCAAAAGTTGAATTGGATAAGGGGATGAGCAATCCCAAATTTAACAGCAAAGCAGAGGCCTATATGTTGAAAACTGTCATCTACGCTAGTTTATCAATGGAAGAAGCTTCTAAAAATACCCCTGTGGGAGACAAATTAGCAAGTGATGCAGATGCGGCGTTTAAGAAATATATGGAAATGGATGCGGCACTTTCTTTAATAAACGACCCTATTTATCAAAATGGACCTGTCAACCTTTATTCAAACTATTACAGTTCCGGTTACAACGACTATCAGGGAAAAAAATGGGAAGCAGCCTATAACAAATTGAAAAAAGCAGCAGAATATTCTGATTTGCTGATAAGCAAAAAACTTTTCCAATCGGCTTTGGATACCAATGTGCTTATCCTTGCGGGCATTACTGCTGAAAACAGCGGCAACAAAGAGGATGCAGTTAAGTATTATAGCCGTTTGGCAGACAATAAAGTAACGGGGGAAGGTTTTGAAAGTGTGTACCGTTACCTGGTAAGTTATTATTTTGGCAAAAAAGATATGGCATCATTTGAAAAGTATAAAGCTCTTGGAAAACAACTTTTCCCAAAAAGCGATTACTTTAATTATGACAAGGTAGATTTTGCAGTAGGCCTGCAGGAGAAATTGGAAGATAAAATAAAAGCTGTGGAAGAAGTGTTGGCAACAGACCCGGCTAATTTTAAAGCTAATGAAGTGCTGGGTGAAGTAATTTATGAAGCACTTAACCCGGCAAAAGATGCTGAGCCTATACCTGCAAATGTAGCTGAACTGGAAACCAAAATGGTGGCGGCATTTTATAAAGCGGCGGCAGCCAAAGCTGATTATGAAGTTCCGTTCCTGTTCGTCGGCGACCACTTTATTAATAAAGCCGTAAAAGCAAATAAAGCAAGGGAAGACCATGCAGCGGATATGAAAACCCGTACCAAAGTCGGCACTATGGCTTCAAAAGAAGATGTAGCTAAAAGAGAAGCTTTAGATAAAGCTTATGGAGAAATATTGGAAAAGGCGATGGAGCCATACCAAAAAGCAGTTGCTATTTTTGCCGGCAAGACCAAACTGGAGTCAAAAGATAAGCAGCAGTACAAAAAAGCAGCCAGCTACCTGGCCGATATTTTTACTTTCAAAAAAGTACAGGCAAAAGGGAAACCTGCTGATGTTGCAAAATATACAGCAGAAGAAGAGAAGTGGAATAAGCTATGGGATTCTATTAAATAATTTGATCAGATATTGATTGTGATGGGAAGCCGCTTAAATGTGGCTTTTCTCATCGATTAATCTATTTAACATAATGTATATTATAAGAATTTAGAACAATTTTTAATACTGCTGTGGAGGACAATGGGTATTGTTACAGGTTTCTAAAAAATGCTTGCAATGCAAATAAGCATAGAGTATTAGAGGAAAATATAAAGGACAATGCTTCGGCAAAATCAGGACAACCATGGGGCTTAGTAAACCCGGTTAATGAAACCAATGACATTCTTACAAATTTAAAGAATACGGAAACTTATTAAGGACAGATTATTATACAGTAATAAATAAGGTTGTATGGGTTCCCATAAGAATTTCTGCTGACTCATTTCTTTTCGCTTTTATCAAACTGCCTGAATATTAATCGTAGGTTCTGATCATATGTAAAGTAATTGTACAACCAGTTGCTGAATACAAAAAACCTGTTCTTTACCCCCAATATCAGCATCAGGTGCAGGCCCATCCATATAAGCCAGGCTATAAAACCACCGAAATGTAATTTGGGCTTTGGAATATCAACTACGGCGAGGTTACGTCCAACAGTCGCCATTGAACCCTTATCCTTGTATTCAAACTCATACTGCGTATCCGGGTTTGATTTTCTTTCAATCAATTTAAAATTTCCTGCCAGTAAATCGGCCTGCTGCATGGCTACCGGTGCCACTTGCGGATGCCCCGTTTTATACTTAGGCGTTTCCATATAAGCCAGGTCGCCTATAGCATATATATTATTGTAACCGGTTACCCTGCAATATCGGTCTGTAGTAATTCGATTTCCCCTGGCTATTAAACTCTTATCAACGCCATTTGGAATATTACCTTTAACGCCGGCTGCCCAAATCATTGTACCCGCCGAGATTTGGTCTCCGCTATTCAGTAACACATTTTTTCCATCATAATCCTTTACCAATGCATTTGTCATCACCTTCACTCCCAGCTTCTCCAGGTATTTCTGTGATTGTTTGGATGATTTCTCACTCATAGCTGCCAGTGTTTTATCAGCACCTTCCAACAAGTAAATATTCATAGCTGAAAAATCCAGTTCTGGATAGTCTTTGGGTAACACATACTTTTTCATTTCGGCTAAAGCACCCGACACCTCCACTCCTGTTGGCCCCCCGCCTACTACTACGATATTCATCAATCTATGCAATTCGATGGGGTCTGTAACGGTCAATGCGGTTTCAAAATTCTGCAATAACCGGTAACGAAGTTGCAGGGCTTCTACCGTTGATTTCATCGGGAAAGCATGCCCGGCTATTTGAGTGTTGCCGAAAAAATTAGTGTCTGCACCAGTAGCCAATACCAACGCATCATAGCTGATTTCTTCCTGGTCGGTGATGATTTTATCTTGTTCCGGTATTACCTGTTTTAATTCAGCAAGCCGGATCTTTACATTCTTACTCTTCTGAAAAACTTTACGCAACGGAAAGGAAATATTACTGGCATCCAATCCTGCCGTAGCTACCTGGTAAAATAAGGGCTGAAACTGGTGATAATTAAACCGGTCAATTAATACGACCTCAAACCCTGGTTTGTTATTAAGTTTTCGGGCAAGCCTTAATCCCCCAAAACCAGCCCCTACGATTACTACTTTCATACAATTGATTTACTGCACAAATTTACAGTATTTTCAATAATTATTGAAAATATAAAATAGAAAAAAGTAAAAAAATGAAAGCTATTTTGCTAATATAACATCCTCACCTTAATCGTTGCCTTTACCTCCTTCAGCAGCCCAAGAGCCTGTGCAGAAAGTTGTTTGTCCACATCCAGCACTACATAGCCAATATCATCATTTGTCTTCAGGTATTGACCAAGAATGTTGATCTTGTATTTAGAAAGCTGCGTATTTATTTCAGATAAAACACCAGGTACATTGTTATGTATGTGCAGAATGCGGTGACTGCCTTCCTGTGGCGGCAAGGCTAATGCCGGCACTGTATGTGAACCAAAAGTGATTCCCTTCTCCAGATAATTAAACAACTTTGCACTTACATCTTCACCAATATTTTGCTGTGCCTCTTCGGTACTGCCACCGATATGCGGCGTAAGAATAACATTCGGGCAATCCTGCAAGGGTGTTTGAAAACGGTCACCATTTTTTTCCGGCTCTCGGGGAAATACATCAATAGCGGCGCCGCCAATACTTCCATCTAACAATGCTTTTCTTAAAGCATCAAGATCCACCACTTCTCCCCTTGCATAGTTTAGCAGTATTGCCCCTTTTTTAAAATATTTAAGATTGGTTTTGTTGATCAGGTTTTTTGTCTGTGAAGTTTCAGGAATGTGGAGTGTTACCACATCAGCCTTGTTCAGTAATTCTTTTAATGATTTCGCATCTTCTGCATTGCCCAGCGGCAATTTTGTTTCCACGTCATAAAAAATAACTTTCATCCCAAGTCCTTCGGCCAGCACACTTACCTGGCTGCCTATATTACCATAGCCGATAATGCCCAGCGTTTTTCCACGGAGTTCATAACTGCCTTTGGCCTCTTTCATCCACACACCTTCATGTGCAGCTTTATTTTTATCCGGTATTCTCCTGATAAGCATAATGGAGGAACCAATAACCAGTTCAGCTACCGACCTCGTATTGGAATAAGGAGCATTAAATACTACTACTCCATTTTTAGTAGCGGCTTTTAAATCAACCTGGTTCACACCAATACAAAAGCAACCAATGGTCTGCAATTTCTTAGCAGCGTCCAATATTTTTTTGGTGACTTGTGTTTTAGAACGGATACCCAGAATATGAACATCCTTTATTTCTTCTATCAGTTCTTCTTCAGTCAGTGCTTTTGAAATTTTCTCCACTTGCACATAACCTTGCAGGTTAAAATTCTTTACGGCCACATCACTGATATTCTCTAAAAAAAGTATTTTGATTTTTTCTTTCGGATAGCTTGTTTTTTCTGCTTTTGCCATACTGCAAATATAAGTTTGGGGCTATTAACATTTAAAAGATGATTGGGGAAAACTAATCTCCTTTTTCGGCTTGGCCTCCTTCTATTTTTGCCTTAATCTAAATATCACTTATTGAAAACGATTGTTAGTTTTTTACTACTGGCTGTTTTACTTACTTCCTGCAATTCATCTTCCCGGAATAAAAAACCTGAAGATGATTCATTGCAGTATTATCCTTCTACACCTCAAAGACTCAATAAAGACGATTTCAGGAATTACTATCGGCAGCTCAGTAGTTTCCTGGATACCAGCCTGCTTAATAAAGGTTTCAATGGTGGCATATTGATTGCCAAAGATGGTGATGTTATCTATGAAAAATATATGGGCAAAGTTGACCTTCGTAAAAGTGATAGCCTTACCAGTACTACCCCCTTGCATATAGCCTCTACCTCAAAAACATTTACTGCCATCGCCATTCTTCGCATGGTGCAGGAAGGCAAACTATTGCTGAATGATTCATTGGAGAAATTCTTTCCAGCTTTTCCTTATCGTGGGGTTACTGTAAAAATGTTATTGACCCATCGCAGCGGCATACCGAACTATCTCTACTTTATGAGTAATAATAAGTGGGGAATATTACCTAACAAAAAATGGAACCGTCAATACGCTACCAACCAGGATGTGTTGAAAATGATCTATGATAAAAGGCCTGATCCAACAGGTACACCCGGTGGCAGGTTCAGCTATTGCAACACCAATTATTTGTTGCTTGCATTAATAGTTGAAAAAATCAGTAGCACTACTTTCCCTGTTTATATGCAGCAGCATCTTTTTGGGCCACTGCAAATGACCAATACTTTTGTTTTTACATTAAAAGATACGTTAACGGCCACTCCTACATTCACCAATAAAAATGTTTATTGGGAGTATGATTTTTTAGATGCCACATATGGCGATAAAAATATTTACACTACTCCGCAGGATTTATTAAAATGGGATCAGGCATTATATACTGACCAGATAATACAAAAGCCATTGCTCGATTCTGCATTTGCGCCCTATAGTTTTGAAAAGCCATCTGTTCACAACTATGGATTGGGCTGGCGACTACAATTATTACCCAATGGGAAAAAAGTAGTTTATCATTTTGGTAAATGGCATGGTTCTAACGCCGTGTTTGCAAGATTGATTGACGAAAAAGTTACTATCATCATTCTGGGAAATAAATTTAACAGGGCCATTTATGATGCCGGCCACTTGTGCTATGATATATTTGGCGACTATCAGCAGCGAAAAATGCCAGACCCGGATGAAATAGATAGTCTGAAAACTACAATGCTCAAACCCCAATCTTCAAAGCAGTCTAAAAAAAATAAGTAATCTTCTCTGCCACCCCGGCAATCTCTCCATGAAATATAAGCAGGCACTACTGCAAAGCCTAAGGCAGAAATTGGCCATCAGGTAGTTTGAGCCATTATTTTAATTTTGTGATGGCTTTTTTGTGCAAATCATGGCTTTTATCCCTCTATTCTTTAACTTCAAAATAAAAATGGCCAGATCACACCACCGCAAGAAGCATAAAGAACATCTCCGGCAATATCAGCAAAATCATGAGGGTGTTTCATCCAAATCAAAAAGGGGAAAAGTAACTGGTACTTTCGCATTGGTCGGCACTATTTTAGGCGCAGCCATTGGCTATTTTGCTACGGATGGCGTTCCAATGTGGATAGCACTTGGTGCTGTGGCAGCTGGTTTAGCCGGATACCTCGGTGGCAGATATTTCGACCGTGAAGGAAATTGATATGAAACAGCCATTGTGTACACGACAATTAAGAGATAACGGGATAAGTTTATTACATTTGTAAAAATCATTATAGCATGACACTTTTTGTTGCTGGATTACCCTATGATCTTGATGATGCAGAGCTTGAAGAAATATTTGAAAAATTTGGAACCATTGCTTCAGCAAAAGTTTCTATGGACAGAGAAACCGGTAAAAGCCGTGGGTTCGGTTTTGTAGAAATGCCGGTAGAAGCCGAAGCAAAAGAAGCTATTGAACACCTCAATGATATTTCGCTTGGTAAAAAACCATTGGTAGTGAAAAGAGCAGAAGATCGCCAGGGTGGCGGAGGATCAGGCGGCGGTGGCGGATACCGTGGTGGAGGGAATAGTGGTGGCTCAGGTGGCGGTGGCGGGTACCGTGGAGGAAGTGGCGGTGGTGGTGGCTACAACAAAGGTGGTGGTGATGGGGGATATAACCGGGATAGAAATCGTTATTAAAATATGTAAGCCTCCTAATGGAGGCTTTTTCATTTATAATACCTCATGTTTAAGGGAATAATTTCTATTGACTAGAAAAAATCTGCTGCCTCTGTGTCACCGTATGTTTTCTATGCTATTACAGGGTAAAAAATCAATAACATCTTTTGCTGCGATATTCATCATTATTCTGAATATATCTGCGCAACTGGTTGACAACACTTCCACGTTTAGAAATATTAATACAAAAAGTTATTTCCGTTTTCACTACGACAATGATTTCTTTACTAATACCGATTACTATTATTCACAGGGTATAACGCTGGAATATGTTCACCCTTCTTTGAAGGATTTCCCCGGTTCAAAAATTTTATACAAAACAAAGAACAGTGATACTAAATACGGCATCACTTTTAATTTATTTGGCTACACTCCCACCAGTACTAACAGCAACGCCATTTTATATGGTGACAGACCATTTGAAGGAAGTATGTCGTTGAAACTGTTTGCCATTTCTTCCAACAGTGCTAAACAACAACGGGTATCATCGGCTATCCACCTCGGCATTATTGGTCCTGCTGCATTGGGAGAAGAAATACAAACCAATATTCACCGGTGGACTGGTAATAAATTACCAATAGGATGGCAGCATCAAATTAAAAATGATGTCATTCTTAACTATCAACTGAATCTCGAAAAGAAACTATTGGCAACAGATGCTTTTCTTTTGAACGGGGCTGCTGAGTTAAGAGCAGGCACATTACATGACAGGATTGGTGGTGGAATCAATTTTATGGCCGGACACTTTAATAATCCTTACAAAACAGAGAAGAAAAATAAAATCCAGTATTATATATACGGGCAAAGCAAGGTCAACTTCATTGGGTATGATGCCACCATGCAGGGCGGCATTTTCAACCGGAAGAGCCCTTATACCATTTCATCCGGCGATGTTTCAAGAATTACTTTCCAGGCAGATGCAGGGTTGGTGTTGCACTTTCGAAAATTATTCTTCGGGTATAACCAGTCTTTTCTAAGTAAGGAATTTCGAACAGGCAGAACGCATCGTTGGGGCGGTGTAAGCCTGGGCTTTACATTTTAGAAAAATCCAAGCTGGAATGTTTTTCTAAATTCATTTAGCTTCTCCGTATAAAACTCAACATCAGGTGCAGCTTTTGCGGCCTTTTGATAATAAGCAAAAGCATTGGCGAGGAAGTGGCTGTTTTCCAATAAATAAGCCACACGGAAATATTGTGCCGCCTGATCTTCTGGCACATTAATAGCTTTTTGAAATTTAATAACCTGCTGGTTAACTTTTCTAATTGTTGTATACTTTATCGCACCTCCATTACAAATCCCTGTTTTTTTTGCTGCAACAGACCATCCGTAAATATTGTTGGGCAGCATATACTTCTTTATTTTATCAAGTTGGATACTGTTGCCAGCTACACTATCCTCATACAAATATTTTCCGCTCAGCACTTCATAAAGTACAAAATTATATTTACCGGCATAGTCCATATTTGCCCTCCATGATAATGAGAAAATACCGGAAGCATAATTCAGTGTATCAAATGCTTCATTAAATTCAATTTCTAATTGCTCCTCTCCTCTTACCGGAGCCTCGTTTCTTACTACAGCACCGACAGTCTCCGGGTGATCCCGTTTATAGTCATCACTGCGAATATATAATTGATCCCAGATGTACTGAAAGTATTTTGATGTAACAGAATGATGATCTGTAGTACAGGAATCTTTCCATTTAGTAACAGGGAATGTCCCTTCTTTTGTAACGGTGATTGGTTTGCCCTGTTTGCAAACCATTGTCAGTTTTGCTAACCGCTGGGTTTTTACAGACGAACCGGGTTTTAATACTTTTCCAATTTTTACTCTTGATTCCTGATTGTTTTCAATAACAGTCACATTCCCTTTCATGGAATAAACTAATAGCTCATCTCCCTTTTGTGCAGTAGCAGAAAAAACAATAAATAAGAAAATAAAAGTGAGTGAATTTTTCATTGACTTACTCTTTTTCATATAGAATGGTACAGGTATAGGGTTGTAACCTAAAATAACCTTCTTTTCCACCGGCAGTGTTTGAAGATATATTGTCTGCCACAGCCACATTGTATTGTCCGGCCTGTACAACAAGCCCTTTTTCTTCACCGGTACCATTAAACAGAATAAATATCATTTTCCATTTATCACCGGAAGGTTTTCCATTGATTCGATAGGCAAAAACACCTTCAGGGTATCCTTCTTCAAATTGCAGGGTGGTACCAATCAAATTGGCAGTCGGCATACGGAAGGCCGGATGTTCTTTTCTCATTTTTACTAATGCCTTTACATAATCAAACACATACTTGTTCTTCGTTTTCAGGCTCCAGTCAATAGCGTTGATACTGTCAGGCGATTCAAACGAATTTTCCACTCCTTTCTTGCTTCGCAAAAATTCGGAACCTGCATGAAGAAAACAAATTCCCTGTGAAGTAAGTACGATGGACAAAGCCAGCTCCTGCATGTTTACTCTTTCTGCTTCAGTAGCATTCTTTGCAGAGAGGGCCAATTTATCCCACAGTATATGATTATCATGACATTCACAATAGCTAATTGTCTGATAAGGTTCTGTTGCATAGGGCTTCTTTGAATAATTTACACTGTTGTAATTAACCTGTATATGTTTGCAGGCAGCAACTACCCCAAATTTTATAGTTTCCTGCATCCCTTTTTTACCACTGGCGAAACCTTTGTCAGCATGATCAAATACACTTCCTTTTATTCCATCTCTTATATCATCACTAAAGACTGCAATACGGTCAAGTTTGGATACGTTGGCTTTTAAAGCCCTGAGTGAATCAGGCAATGGTGATGCTCCTGCAGTCCATCCTTCGCCATATATCAATATATCCGGTTTTATTCTATGCAGTTCGTTTGAGATCAGGTTCATAGTTTCAATATCATGCACACCCATCAGGTCAACACGGAAGCCATCCACATGATATTCTTCCACCCAATACTTCATTGATTCCAGCATAAATTTTCTGAACATCGGTCTTTCACTGGCCGTTTCATTGCCACAGGCCGTAGCATTAGAGAACTTACCATCCTTTGTTTGCCGGTAATAATAACCGGGTACTAATTGATTAAAGTTAGAAGTTCCGGTTAATGCAGTATGATTATAGACCACATCCATAACTACCCTCAGCCCATCATCATGAAAAGTTTTTACTAACTGTTTCAATTCTTTAATTCTTGTTACACCATCGTATGGGTTGGTGGAATAAGAACCTTCAGGTACATTATAGTTCAAAGGATCGTACCCCCAATTATATTTTGCATCCGGCTTTGTTTCATCCACGGAATTAAAATCAAAAAAAGGCAGTAAGTGAACATGAGTTACTCCCAATTCTTTTATATGATCGAGACCAGTAGATAAACCGGCTGCATTTTTTGTTCCTTTTTCTGTTAGTCCTAAAAATTTACCTTTATTCTTGATGCCCGATGTTGGGGAAATGCTGGCATCTCTTATATGCAGTTCATAAATAATAGCATCGGTGGGATTTTTAAATACGGGGCTTTTATCTTTTTCCCAGTTTGCGGGGTTCGTTTTTGCGAGGTCAATAATCATGGCTCTTTTACCATTTACCCCAACGGCTTTTGCATAAGGATCAGGCACTTCGTTTTGCCATTTCTTATTAATCATTACCCGAAATGTATAAAACAAGCCGTTTTTATCTCCTGTTAGCCCAACCACCCAGGTGCCATCACTGCTTTTTTGCATAGAATGTGTGCTTAGCGGAGCACCACCATCACCTTCTTTGTAAAGTATTAGCTCGGCTTTTTCGGCCGTTGGAGACCATATCCGCAATGCAGATTTAATAGCAGAATAAGTAAGTCCTAAATCAGTGCCTTTGTAAACAGGATATTTGCTAAACCCGATAGCGGTCTGGCCAGTTTTCTGTGCTTTTCCTGAAAATAGTTGCGCAATAAAACCAAGCAGCATAACACACTTCTTCATTAAGAGATGAATTTTGCTGTAAAGATACTGCTATTACAAAGCAAAAAAATACCGTGAAGGTGGTAGGGCATTACAATGTTTTTGTTAACTAATTGTGTGCAGCATTTTGGGTTATGCCAATGTTTGCTGTAAATTGTTGTTTCATTTACTCAAACAACTTTCTTGCTTTATGGGAGATCTTCAGGTAAAAAAACAACCAAAAAAATACGATGCGGTGATAGTAGGGTCTGGTGCAGGTGGCGGCATGGCAGCTTATATGCTGGCCAATGCCGGATTAAAAGTTTGCATTATAGAAGCCGGTTATATGTATGATCCGCAAAAAAATATTACCCAATTAAAAAATCCCTGGGATAGTCCCCGCCGTGGTGCCAGTACCAAACTTCGTCCCTTTGGCGATTTTGATGCCTGTTATGGTGGCTGGTCGCTGGAAGGAGAACCATTTACCAAAGAAACCGGTACTGATTGGGCATGGTGGCGGGCAAGGATGCTGGGTGGCCGCACCAATCACTGGGGAAGAATTTCACTTCGCTTTGGCCCGAAAGATTTTAAAAGAAAAAGTATTGATGGATTGGGCGACGATTGGCCTATTGGCTATGAAGATGTAAAACCTTATTACGACAAGGTAGATAAATTGATTGGCATATTTGGCACCAATGAAGGGTTAGAAAATGATCCGGATGGTTTTTTTCTTAAACCACCCAAGCCAAGGTTACATGAACTGTTTATTAAGAATGCTGCCACGCAGGCCGGTGTGAAAGTAATTCCTTCCCGCCTTTCTATTCTTACCGAACCAATAAAAAATGATGCTGGCAGAGGAGCCTGTTTTTTCTGTGGTCAATGCAACAGGAACTGCAGTATGGCGAAAGCTGACTTCTCCTCCCCCAACGCATTAATATATCCGGCAATGAAAACGGGAAATATTGATGTAATGGCTAATGCAATGGCGAGAGAAGTGCTGACAAATAATGAAGGATTAGCTACCGGGGTTTCTTATATCAGCAAAGAAGATATGATGGAATACCAGGTGGAAGGAAGAGTAGTTATAGTGGCAGCAAGTGCCTGCGAAAGTGCAAGGTTATTACTCAATTCAAAATCACAACGTCATCCAAACGGGTTGGCTAATAGTAGCGATGTGGTAGGAAAATATTTGCATGATTCAACTGGTGCTGCATTAGGCGGCATTCTTCCACAATTGTTTGATAGAAAAAGATATAATGAAGATGGAGTGGGTGGTTTGCATATTTATTCACCCTGGTGGTTAGACAATAAAAAATTAGATTTCCCACGGGGATATCACATCGAGTATTGGGGAGGTATGAGTCAGCCTTCCTATGGTTTTAGCTGGGGCATTGAAAACCTCAATGGAAAATATGTAGTAAAAGGAAACCAGAAAGAAGGCGGTGGGTATGGTGCTTCTTTAAAAGAAGATTATCGCTATTTCTATGGGTGCGGTGTAGGTATGGCGGGTCGTGGCGAAGCTATTCCTATTGAAAGTAATAACTGTTCTATTGATCCCAATGTGGTGGATAAATTCGGTATCCCTGTTCTAAAGTTCAATGTAAAATGGACAGACCATGAAATAAAACAAGCGAAACACATGAAGGAGACATTTAAAGAAGTGATGCACAACATGGGTGCTGTCATCACCTGGGGTGGCGATGATGATGAGAAGAATCAATGGGGACTGGCAAAACCTGGCGAAATAATACATGAAGCTGGAACAGTGCGGATGGGAAATGATGCAAAAAAATCTTCTCTCAATAAATGGAGCCAGGCGCATGATTGTAAAAATCTTTTCTGTGTGGATGGAGGACAATTTGTTTCGCAAGCAGATAAAAATATTACATGGACGATATTGGCTCTTTCAATGAGAGCATCGGAATACATTATTGACGAAATGAAAAAACAAAACTTATAAAAAATTAATAGTTGAACCACCTAGGCACATAGTTTACACATAGAGTATCTATGTGAGTATTTCTTATGTGTTCTATCTTTCTATGTGGTTCATCAAAAGCTAAAAACAAACTCCAGATGGACAGACGTAAATCTTTAAAACTAATTGTAACCGGAGCGGTTGCAGCTCCCATTGCAATCGCTGGTTGTAAAACGGATGGTAAAAAAACAGATACTGCAAAAACGGATGACCCAAAGTTCAACCTCGACAGGAATCCTGATGAGGTGAAGTATGAAAAAAGCCTTCTTGCACAGGAAAAATTCTTTACCGATCATGAACTTGCAACCATCACCTTACTTGCCGACATCATTATTCCGAAAGATGATGTAAGCGGCAGTGCCAGTGAGGCTAAAGTGCCGGAGTTCATTGAGTTTATAGTAAAGGATATGCCCAACCACCAGGTGCCAATGAAAGGGGGATTAAGATGGTTAGACATGCAATGCCTGAAACGGTATGAAAAATCTTTCAAAGATTGCAGCCAGCAACAGCAAATTGAATTAGTGGATATGATTGCCTGGCCTAAAAAGGCAAAACCAGAAATGAGTCAGGGAGTAAAATTCTTTAGCCTGATGCGGGATTTAACTGCTTCTGGTTTTTATACTTCTGAAATCGGGGTAAAAGATCTGGGCTATGCGGGCAATAAAGTAAATCAATGGAATGGTGTGCCAGATGAAGTGCTGCAGCAGTATAAACTTGCTTATACAGAAAAGGAATTAAAGGAATGTGTGAGTTTTCCGGCAAGTAAATAAAATTTCTTAATTTTCTAATAGGAACACCACTATAAAAACTTACTGTATGTGCAAAAAAATAGTACTGTCAGCCGCCATTCTTTTTTTATACATCACTGTATTGTCACAAAACAACATTGCTTTGTTTGAATTGTGCAATTACTCCAGCAGCAGGTATTATCTAACACCCGGCTCTTACAAATCTTACCAGATGGGTATTAAGAATGATAAATTATCCTCCATGCAGATACCCAATGGCATGAGGGTAACTATTTACGAACATGATGATTTTAAAGGTCAGTCAGCTACTTACACCTCCAGCATATCCTGCCTCACTGATGGATGGGATGATAACACTTCCTCTATCGTTGTTGAAAGTTTAAATAACCAGCTTACTTATAACCAAAACGACTACGTTACTTTCTACAATGACTGTTATTCCAAGGGATATTCACAAAGCCTCCGCCCAGGAACTTATTACGGTAATCAGTTAGGGTCTTTAAAACTAAATATCTCCTCGTTTACCATTTATGGCAACCTGAGAGTAAGAGCTTATACAAGCAGTGATAATACTTCCGGCTACTCTTCTACATTTGAAACAAGTGAAAGCTGCCTTAACAGTTCGTATAGCGATAAGATCAGGTCTTTGGTGATAGAATATAAACCAACACAACCAACTATTAGTTATCCGAACAACCAACCGGGTAATAACTACCCTTCAAACAATAATAGCAGTTCGTATGCCACTATATTCACCGACTGTAATTATAGTGGTAGCAGCTTGCGGTTGGCCCCCGGATATTACCAGGGAGATAAGCTGGGGCTAATGAAATTTGATATTTCTTCGCTGGAGATTCCTTCTAACCTGCGGGCAAAAGTTTATATCAACAACGAATATTTATCCGGCACTTCCTATCTCATTTCTGAGAACACAAGTTGCTTATCTAATACATTAAATAACAGGATTGGCTCGTTAGTGATAGAAGAAAAACCCGGATACAGTAATTCTCAGTATCCTCAAAACCCGCAGTACCAGGATCCTAATGTGGAAAAAGTGATATTATATTCTGATGCTAATTTTAAAGGGTTATCCGCATCTATATTGCCCGGAACTTACGGTACTATGGACCAGGCTGGTTTTATTGACGATAATCTGAGCTCATTATTTCTTCCACCGGGTTACAGAGTGGTATTGTATGAATTTGAAAACTTCAGGGGTAAAAATTATACCATCACAGCTACAAAAAGCGGTTTTTCTATTTCCGGATGGAATGATAAAACATCTTCGATAGCTATTTATAGGAATTGATACTGTGCAGATATTATGAATGGAAACCATAGTAGGCTATTTCTCTGTCTTCTCATCAAACAGTTCATCGTAAACAGGGCTTTCAGTTTTGGTGAGCTTATCCCACCAGGTAAAGTACAATCCGAAGTTATATTTGTATTGCTTATGATGAAGAGAATGATGAGTAGCACCAATCATTGACCGGGTAAAAATATTTTTTGAAAACCATTTAGGATAGATTTCAATATCAAGATGATTGATAACACTGCTTATGGACATAATGGTAAGCATGATGACCAACACATATAAATTCGTAGGTAAGAAAAGAAGTATTAACGGCAGAAAAATAGCCTGTATCAATCCTTCTATTGGGTGAAAAGAAAAAGCTGTCCAAGGTGAAGCAATATGACTGTCGTGATGCCACTTATGAATGATGCGAAAAACTTTCGGAATATGCATCCAGCGATGCAGCCAGTAATAATAAGTTTCCTGTAAAACAAGGGCAACAATTAAACTTACCGGCAACCACCACAGCGGATAATCATGTATGTCTTCATACAATTTTGTGTAGCCTTTTTGCCAGAGCAGTAATAAAACAGCTCCGGATATACCAAATAAAACAGCTGTGATATTACTCCTTGTTATTTCCTTTCTAAACTGACCGGGTGGATAATCTCTCTGAGTGATCTTTCTGCTCTCCCACTTCTTCAGCTGCCACACATAAAATATCCGGTAAAATAACCAGGACAACAGGAAATAACGGCCTACTACAACGGCATACACAACAATTGCGGTTATTAAAAACCAAAAAGGGGTTGAAACATCAGGAAGTTTATCCATTAATTAGTTTTTATAATAATCTGTTGTGCTAAAGCTAATGAAAGTTGTGGTAAAAATAAAGGCTACAAATCTGTAGCCCTTTATGATGCTGGTAGGTTTGATTCTTTTATACAAACTCTTCTTTCTCTGTCTTACTGTAATCATCAATCAATTTGCGTTGCAAATCAAATGGCAGTGCTTCGTATGCAAAAAAGTTCATTTTAAACTTTGCCCTTCCTTGTGTAATAGAACGAAGCGATGATGAATAACCATCCATTTCAGCCAAGGGTACTTTTGCCAATATTTTTTGAAAATGCCCTTCACTGTCTATGCCTTCTACAATGGCTCGACGGCTTTGCAGGTCTCCCATCACAGCCCCTGTCAGGTCATCGGGGCAAAGTACATCTACATGATACATAGGTTCCAGTATCTGCGGGTCGGCCTGTTGAAATGCCTGGCGAAATGCCTGCAACCCCGCAATCTTAAAGGATATATCGTTACTATCCACCGGGTGCATCTTACCATCATATACACAAACCCTTATGTCCCTGGCATAAGAACCTGTCAGTGGTCCGTTATGCATTTTCTCCATCACTCCTTTCAAGATAGAAGGAAGAAACCTTGTATCAATAGCACCACCAACAATGCAATTATAAAAAACAAGTTTACCACCCCATTCCAGATCATGTACATCTCTTGCCCTTACATTCAGGTCAGTCGGCTCGGCCATACCTTCATGCCAGGGTTCTATCCGCATGTACACTTCTCCAAATTGGCCGGAACCACCACTTTGTTTTTTATGGCGATAATTGGCCTCTGCCATTTTGCGGATGGTTTCCCGGTAAGCTATTTTGGGTTTTATAAATTTTACTTCTAATTTATGCTGGTGTTCTATTTTCCATTTAGCAACTGCCAGGTGCATATCGCCCTGGCAATGTATAAGTGTTTGTTTTAATTCGGTAGAAACTTCTACCAGCAGTGTCGGGTCTTCCTCCCGCAATTGGTGAAGGGCTTGCGATAATTTTTCCTCCTCCCCTTTTTTCAATGTCTCAATTGCCACTGTCATATTATGCGGGGGAAATTCTATTGGGGGCAATTCATAGTTTTTACCTCTTGCATGCAAAGTATTATTGACATGAGTATTCTTCAACTTTAATGTGGCACCAATATCACCAGCTACTAATTCATGAATAGAAGTTCTTTTATTTCCTTCTACCAAAAACAACTGACTTATTTTTTCAGTAACACTGGTGCCTTCATTTTCCAGTTCCATACCAATCTTTACTGTACCTGAATACACTTTAAAGAAAGACAACTCGCCGACATGTGGTTCCGAAATAGTTTTGTAAATGAAAATGCAGGCAGGGCCATTGGCATCGCAGGTAAGTTTGTCACCACTCTTTGTTATTTGCGGTGCCATTTCATTGGCACTGGGGCAAACATTATCAATAAAACCCATCAACCGTCCGCTGCCCATATTTCTTTCGGCAGATAAACAGAATAAAGGAAACAAATCATGAGCAATCATTGCTTTCTTAAGACCATTCTTCATTTCATCTTCATCCAGCTCACCTTTATCAAAATATTTTTCCATCAATGATTCATCATTGCTGGCTATTGCTTCAATCAGTTCCTTGTGCATTTCATCTGCTTTTGCTTTTTCCTCATCGGGTATGGGATGCTTTTCCGGTTTGCCTCCGTCATCTTTAAATTTATACATCGTCATCCGCAGCACATCAATTATTTCGTGGAAACCAGCTCCTACCTGGCGGGGATATTGCACCACCACTACGTTAGTACCAAAATGTGCTTTGGCTTCTTTTACTGTTTTATCAAAGTCCGCATTATCATCATCCAATTTATTTACAGCAAAAATCATCGGGGTTTTAAATTGCTCGGTGTATTCCCAAGTAATATCAGTACCCACTTCCACTCCCATCATAGCATTTAAAAGCATCACTCCTGTATCTGCCACCCGGAGTGCAGAAATAACTTCACCAACAAAATCATCATAGCCGGGAGTATCAATTATGTTGATCTTATAACCTCTCCATTTTGTATGTAATAGTTTACTGAAGATAGAATTTCCCCTTTCCTGTTCCAGTTCATGATAGTCTCCGGTAGTACTTCGTTCGGCGATGTTGCCCCGGCGGCTGATTATTCCTGCCTCGAAGAGCATACATTCCGCCAAGCTTGTCTTACCCGAACCGGCATGGCCGAGCAAGACGATATTTTTTACATGTGAGGTATCAAATTCAGGCATGGCAATCTGTTTTAGAGATGAAGAGATAATTTTGTCCTTGTCCGAAGGACTCCTTCGGGGAATTGAATGGGTGGAAAGACAATTACTGTTTAATAGCAGTTATTAAACACCAAACTTTTAAACCAGGTACTGTTACTGCGTTCGTTGTAAAAAAGCTTTGAATTCTTCACGAAGGTTTTCTAATGTTTCTTCCAGCCCCTGGTATTCTTCCTGCAATTTTTCATGCTGAACAAGGCTATCCTCATTGGCAGAGCCATTAAACATTGCTTTTTCAAAATTAATTTTTCTGTCGTGTGCCTTAACGGACTGTTTGAGATCGTGGATGTTGATGAGCTGGATGTGAAACTGGTTGTGGAGATGTTCTACGTCCTGGAGTTGTTCCTTGGAGAGTGGTTGTCCTGCTACTTGCCGGAGTTTAGCTTCGTCGCTACTAAATTCTTCACGATAATTACGAAGCTTTTCTCTCCAGACGTTACACTCTCCGGAGAGCTGTGAGATGTCTACCTGAACCATGGGATTTAAATTTAAAGCCAGTCAACCGAAATTGATACTGCAGATGACAAGCGGGGTTAAAAAAATAAAGAGCTTATTTTTTCCCAGGGATATTGGATCATAACAGGCAGGTAAATGGTCAGCAGTAAAATAATGACAGTTTTTTGGAAAAACAAATTAAGCTGGCAGTATTTTTTCAACAATTGCCGATAATTACAGGATATAAAAGAGCTTAAGGCCAAAAGGCAGCATTGGCCGGGTGGAAGTATTGCGGTCAGTTATATTGCCAAAACTAAGAAAGGACCTGTCTGGTGGATTTACAAATGAGCCACCGACAGGTAAATCAGTTTCCCTGAACCTTAAATGTTTTACTCCTAAGCCACTGTGGATTTCAAGAAACAACCGGTCTTGTTTGCTAATAAATGTCAGGGGGGCTATTATACCGGCTTTCAATAAACCGCCAATTTCATTTTTAAGTTCTTTATAAACTGCCTCTTGAAAAAAAGCACACTGCCCGTTCTGGCAATTAATACCAAACAGGTCTTCTTTCTCCGTTTTAGTGTATTTATAATGAAACTCCGGAGCTACAAATGCTTCCAGGCTCTTTTTGCTTCGTTTGGGAAAATGATACTTTACATCAGCCCTTATTTTTATACCCGATGGCACAATTCTGGCTTCCCCTGCGGTAATGAAGCTATTGTAGAAAATCCAGGTAGGTTCAAAAGAGGCGGAAAAGTGTTCGCTCCAGCGGTAATTTACCCCTAACATAATACCAGCATCGTAGTCAAAAAAGGAAGTAAGGCTGCTGCGAAGGCTGAATTCTTTGTACGATTGTTTTAAAGTTTTACTATTTTTTTGTGCCGAAACTGTACTGGAGAAAACCAAAATCAGTATTCCGGCTAAAGACCGAGTAATTCTCTTCATTTGTTAATTTGAAATACGGGAAATATACACAGGCTGGTGACGGACAGAAATATCGTACAACGCAATGCCGGTAGCCACCTGGCAGATGAGGATGTTTCCATAAGGTATTACATCATAAAAAGTTTCGCCATTTATGGTTCTGAGTAATTGAGGTGAATAAGTATTTCGGGTATTATAAACCTTTAAGCCTGCAAGGCCATCACATACATACAATGCACTATCGCTGATGCCAAGCCCATGTGGGCCTGTTAGCGGACGGGTGGTTTGAAGAATGGGTCTCGTAATATCCTTAATATTATATACAACCAACTGGCTGCCGCCACCGCCGCATGGGCCACTTGAATTTAATGTGGCATAAGCTGTACTATCTTTTGCTACTACAGGATCGCAGCTCATTCTTATTATATAATCTGCCTGAGCCAACCTGGTTGGTTTTTCAGGATTGGTTAGTGAAAATATGTGCATTGAATTCGAAGACCCGATAAACAATTTATCCTGATAAGGGAAAATGGTTTCGATATTGATACCAACGTTGGTGGTTGATTTCAATACTGGTGCCACGGCGGTATTTGAAATATCAAAAGCTTTCAGGCTGGTATTATTAACTACGTATAAATAATTACCTGCAATGGTGAACCGGGCTGTAGAACCGCCTGCACCTGTAGCTGCTCCTGAAGCATTTGCACTTTCTTTACTACAACTGTTTAGTAATAAAGCAACTATTAGTATGATTAGTATGTTTCTTTTCATGATAATTACCTCCAGCATTTTGCGTTATCAATAGTTTTCTGTTGCCAGCCAGTTACAATTCCTTTTTTAGGGTCGGGACATTCAAAGTAAATAGTAGCGGAATTATTCGGCTTGGGTGGATATTGCAAAGCAAGATCAGGAAATACATCAGCCGTTCGGGCTACTTCCCGTACTGTATTAATATTAGAAGCATCAATTACAACGAGGTCGCTGAAATTGTTAGTATAAATCAGCCCATTCTTTACTGTAACTTCTTTACACAGAAAAGATCGGATAAAACCTAATTTTTGCGGAGCAGCCGGGTTTGAATAATTGATAACATGAATACCGCTATCCTGTTCTACCTGGTAAATAAGACTGCCTACCGTATAAATTTTTCCGGCATTCACCGTTGGCCGGGCAGCGGCAGCGGTAATTGTTTTAACGGCTGCTGTGTTGGTGCTGTAGATAGGAACCCAGGCATTTCGCATTACCGGTTCAGAGCCGGGGGTTCGGTCGCAAGAAAATAAAAAAAGGGAAACTGACAGAATCAGAAGGGTATTTGATCTCATAAAGCTGGTTTTACCCACAATTGACTTTATACAAAGTAAATGGTTTAAACGGAGAAAAAATATAAATGGATGCTTTGCTTAAACAATAAAACACAGCTAATTGAATCTGCTATGATTGAGAACATAGGTACATAGAGATATTCTCAGCAATTACAGGTTTGTCTTTTAATATTAATATTCTTGATTTGTACTTTGGGTGATTACTGCTTTATCGGGGCTTAAAATTAATTTTTTTAGTTTCCAAAACTAAAAATAAAGAGCCTGTAAAGCTCACCCCGTTGGGTGATTTTCGTCTTTCTGAACGGCCGGATAAACTTATATTCGCAGTCCCGATAATGTGAAAAATGATTTCCCAAACTACCATACAGCAGATACTTGGCCGCCTCGACATCCTGGATGTAATTGGCGGTTTTGTAAAACTAAAAAAACGGGGAGCCAACTATCTCGGCCTCTGCCCTTTTCATAATGAAAAGACCCCATCTTTTACTATTTCTCCCAGCAAAGAATTATATAAATGTTTTGGTTGTGGCAAAGCCGGTAATACTATCAGCTTTATCATGGAGCATGAAAAGTACAGCTATGTGGATGCGTTGAAATGGCTGGCAAATAAATATGGAATTGAAATTGAAGAAACCTTTCAAAGTGATGAGCAGCGGCAACAGATGCAGGTGGCCGATAGTCTTTATATCGTCAATGCTTTTGCACAGCAATTTTTTTCAACCCAATTATTGGAAACGGAAGAAGGGCAGGATATTGGATTAAGCTATCTGAAAGAAAGAGGTTTCCGGGAAGAAATCATAAAAAAATTCCAGATAGGCTATTCGCCTGAGCAGCGGGATGCTTTTACCAAAGAAGCTATTGCCAAACAGTATAATACTGAAATACTCATCAAAGCAGGCCTTGTTGCCAATCGTAATGATCAGTTGCAGGATAATTACCGTGGCCGTATAATCTTTCCGATACATAATCATAGCGGTAAGGTGCTTGGCTTTGGAGCCAGAATTTTAAAAAGTAACGACAAGGCTCCTAAGTATATCAATACCCCGGAGAATGAGATTTATATAAAAAGCAAAATCCTTTACGGTTCTTATTTTGCAAGACAGGCGATTGATAAAGCAGACGAATGTTTATTGGTAGAAGGTTATACAGATGTAGTTTCCCTTCATCAGGCAGGCATTGAAAATGTAGTAGCATCAGGTGGTACATCACTTACACCTGACCAACTTCGGTTGATAAGAAAATACAGCAACAATCTTACGATAATTTATGATGGAGATTCCGCCGGTGTAAAAGCAGCTTTGCGGGGATTGGATTTAGCTCTTGAAGAGGGATTGAATGTAAAATTAGTTTTAATACCAGATAAGGAGGATCCTGATAGTTACGTAAATAGAGTCGGCGCATCTGCTTTCAAAGATTTTATCCAGAAGAATAAAAAAGACTTTATTCTTTTCCAGCTTGAAGTGGCGCTGAAAGATGCCGGCAATGATTCTGTAAAAAAATCAGAAGTGGTGAACCGGATGGCGGAAACCATTTCCAAAATAAATAAGGCAGAAGATTTTACCAAACAGCAGGATTATATCAAGCAATGTTCCCAAGTGCTAAAGATTGATGAAACCGGTTTACATGCCTTAGTCAATAAGTTTATCCGGGATAGAATTTCTACCATGGAAAGAAAGCTTCCTCCCGATAGCTATCGGGATGAGGAAGCAAAGAAAATAGAAGAGAATACCAGACAAGCAGAAGAAACAAATTACGACGATGCTACTTTCAATTTGTTGTTTAAAGATGATTTACAAGAAAGAGAAGTAGCCCGGATATTATTAGAATACGGTATAAGAAAATGGGATGATTCAAAACTGATAGCCGAACATATTTTTGAAGAAATGGTGGATGAAAGTTTGGTTGACAATACAGATGTTATTCGCCTGATTGCAGTTTTTAAAGACGCATTGCTACAAAATCCTGAAACAGTAAACCGCAACTATTTCATTTATCATCAGGATACAAAATTGAGTGCCCTTGCCGTTTCCCTGCTCAACTTCCCCTATGAAGAAAGTGAACATTGGAGAAAAGATTTCAGCCAAAGCAGCGGTTATCAGAAAAATTTATTTGAACAGAGTTACGAGGATTTTATAAAAACAATTGCTCCCGATAATGAAGAAAGATTAATGGGCTTTCTGAAAATAGATGAAGATAAAACCAATGATGAAGTAGATTCAGTGGTCAATTACCTGAAGCTCCGCAAGATTAAACGAATGCTGCTGGAGAATCAATTAGATATGGAAAAGCAGCATTCTCCGGAAGAATACAGTATGCTCCACCAAACACATGAGCATTTGAAGCAAATGGAAATGGAGTTGACAAAGAAAATGGGTGCGGTAATTATTAGGTAGCCGCCAGCTTAGTACCCTCATATATATCTGTTAACGGAATTGTTAGTTGCACATTCTTAACCAACAGGGTTCCGTCTATAGTCTTGTACTCTTCTAACTCCCAATGTCCGCTTTCATTTATTCTAAAAGCTTCGATCACAATAGATTTTGAATCAACCAATATAAATTCTTTCAGAGATTTAATGTCCCGGTAAAGTTTAAACTTGTCGCCTCTATCGTAGCTTTTTGTGGATGAAGATAGCACTTCAATGATCACAGAAGGATTCAAGAGGTTTAATTCATCATCATCCTTCGTTTCGGGTTTTCCACATACTATCGAAATATCAGGATACGTATAAAGCGTATTCTGAGGGATGTATATTCGTTGGTCGCTGTTAAATGGCTGACAAGACTTTCCTTTCAGTTTTTGCTTAATTTCCCCAAATATGTTTCCCGAAATGATATTATGAGTAACTTTTGCACCCGACATTGCCGATACTTCTCCTGTATGCAATAAAAAGATTTCACCCCCGTAAAATTCATGCTTCTCAGAAGATAGCTCTTCCATTTTAAGATACTCTTCCTCTGTAAACTTATTCTTGCCGTATGCAACAGCAGGCTCTCTTACTTCCATATCTAAATTTACAATAATTATTTTATTTCTGCCAGCAACATATCACTGTACGACATTTCAATCAAATCATCTTCCTTAATTCTAAACTCATTTACATAAAAATCGCATTGTTCTTTTAATTGTTCCTGCGATAAATCAACTTTCACATTGCCAGCTTCTATTTCTACAAATGAACCAAGTCCCGGCACCTCATCAATATGAAACTTGACATTTTTGATGTAATAAATCTCTCGCCTTTTCTTCACCACCACTTTTATACCGTTTGACTTTGTCAATGCTTCTTTTAATCCTGTGGCATCTTCTATTTTCACCAATTGAAAGTGAGAACTCTTCGGGCCAGCCTGGTTTGTTCTTTCATAATAAATGAGATTATTCTCAATATTTCCTTCCCGGAGTTTTAACCTGCCGTTGGACACATTGAAGTAGGTGTCTGTTTGTTCATCAATCCCTTTAAAATCACCTCCTGCAGCTAATAAGTAATTACGGATAAAGAAAGCATCATTACATTTTGCTTTGATCTCTACATTAAGGAATGCCATAAAACTTCGCATTTTTTGAACAGGTAAATTACTGAAAGAACATAGATTGTAGTATAAATAAAAAAGGTTTGTTGCTTTCACAACAAACCTGAATAATTTCAACTATAACTGGTGTTATTCTGCCATTGCAGCCGGTTCCCTTCTACGGGAGAAGGCTACTTCACCATCTCTTGCATTTTCGTCGCCTTTTACAAACCGCATAGCACTCCACACATGGTCAAGCTCTACCCTTTCGATGCTTTCGTAGCCATCGTTGGTCAGCCTGTTCCAGCTGCGGTCACGGTTTAAATCAGTAACGATTTTGGAGGTAGTTTTGGGATAAGCTACCCAGAATTTAGACCCGTCTTTCAGCGAAGGCATCACATCTTTAAGAATACCGTTCAGCTGATTTTCGCTTACGGCGAAGACCAACGCAAAGTCAATTTTCCGTGTTTTTAGCAGCGGAGTCATGTTTTTGCAGAAGGATAATTTGCTGAATTGCTTCTCGATGGATGAGGGCAAACCCTGAATTAAAAGATTCTTTTCGTCTGCCAGTTGTAACTTTTCAAAAACAGTTTGTGACATACTTAGAAGATATTTAAAGGTTTCTGCCAACTACCCAAGACCCAGGGATTAAAAAGTGACAGAGTTCTCATTGCAGGGAGAGTAAAGGTACAGGAAAATACCCGGTAATTAAAGCATAAAAGCAAATAAAAATCCCGTCCAGCTTCATTCTGAACAGGATTTCAACAAAAAAAGAAGGATTATTTCCCCATTGGCTTATAATAAGTAAGAGCCTCAGGCATAAATTGTTTTAATTGTTGAATTCTACGTCCCTCTGTAGGGTGAGTACTAAGAAACTCTGGTGGTTTTTGGCCATTTGATAGTTTTTCCATCCTTTCCCAAAGACCAATTGCTTCCTGTGGGTTATAACCTGCCATTGCAGTCCATATAAGGCCATAACGATCGGCTTCCAACTCATGCTTACGGGAAAAAGGCAGCAAGATACCTACTTGTGCCCCTGCGCCATAGGCCCCGAGGAAAAGGTTTTGGGTTTCCTGTGGCTTATTTGCAACTGCTACAGCCAATGCCACCTGTCCAACAGTGGCTAGTACACCCTGGCTCATTCTCTGATTACCGTGTTGCAGCAATGCATGAGAAACCTCATGCCCCATTACTGCAGCAAGAGCTGCCTCATTTTGTGTAACTGGCAAAATGCCGGTATAAACAACAATTTTTCCACCCGGCATACACCAGGCGTTTACATTTTTATCTTCAATAAGATTTGTTTCCCATCTAAACCCGGCTAATTTATCCGACATACCCTTTTCAGCATAGTAAGTTTCGACCGCTTTTACGATCCTGTTACCTACCCTCTTTACCATATCCGCATCTCTGTTATTAGAGGCAGATACAACTTTATTAGTAGAAAGAAAAGTCTGGTATTCACCGACCGCCATTGTTTGTAATTCGGATTCGGGCAATAATGTCAGTTGCTTTTTTCCTGTCAGAGCATTTTGAGAGCAAGCTATCAATAAAGCTGACAAAATAAAAAATGAAGTTATTTTTTGTATCATTATGTTGAATTTTTATAATGACGTTCAATCATTATACCAAGTTGGCATAATGGAGGTTTATTTTGTTACTTTAAGTTAAATTTTTTGGCTTCTAATCATTTGGATTAGCCGCATCCCGGCGTCGCTGGCGGCGACGATCCCGGTTTTTTAGAATGGGCACCTTGCTTTCGCTGCCACTTATTAAACGGCCGATGTTCTTTTGGTGCGTCAACAACACCATTAGTGCTACAGCAATGGCGAAAATGCGATAAGCCGGATTGTCCACATTAAATATTACAAGGATAAAAACAGGAAAGGCAATACTTGCAAGGATAGAACTTAATGAAACAAACCGGGTAAGATAAAGAACAAGGGTAAAAATAGCCACACAACTTAGAGCTGTCCATGGAGAAATGCCTAACACCAGGCCAAACAATGTAGCTACCCCTTTTCCGCCACGAAAATCTGCCCAGATGGGAAATATATGCCCCACTACTGCTGCCATACCTAACCCAGTTTGAAGATTCTGCAAATTAACCTCGCTGTCTGCATACGCAGGTAATAAAAGAGCTAGCTTAACGGCTACAATTCCTTTTATCATATCCGTTACCATCACAATTGTTCCCCACTTGGGACCCAATACACGGTAAGTATTAGTAGCACCTGCATTTCCGCTGCCATAGTCACGGATGTCTATGTCAAAAAAATGCTGGCTCACCCACACAGAAGTAGGTATGCTGCCAATCAGATAAGCCAAAACAATTAATAAAAGTTCGTTCATAGAACCTATTAGAGGAAGGGTAAAAATAAGTAAAAACTGAAAGCCGTAACTTTAAATTAATCTGCAATTAAAGTGCCATTAACGACTAAACCTTATTGCCATCCATTTGTTCATACCAATTTTGTTGCTGAAAATCAATGGGTATTTAGCAGCTTCATTTAAAATATCCGTTTCATCTGTTTCTAATAAGCCACTGAGTAATAAGATACCTGTGGGGGCTAATTGTTTTACTAAAGAAGACAAATTATCTAATATCACATTCTTGTTGATGTTGGCCAGAATAATATCGTACTGCTTCTCGCCTGCTGCATTGTCTGCTTTTTTTAATTCAAATTTTGAGCAGTTATTTCTGTTTAAATTTTCTGCAGCATTCTCAATACTCCATTCATCATAATCAACTGCAAAAACTTTTGCTGCTCCAAGTTTTTCTGCAAGAATAGTAAGAATGCCGGTACCTGTTCCAAAATCAAAAATTGTTTTTCCGATAAAATCAATTTTCCTCATTTGCTGAATCATCATAAACGTAGTTGCATGATGACCAGTACCAAAACTCATTTTTGGAGTAATAATAATTTCATGCTCCAACCCAGTTAATGGTTCATGAAAATCGGCACGGATGCCAACGAAATCATCCACTACCACCGGTTGAAAGTTTGATTCCCACACAGCATTCCAGTTGGTTTCTTCAATAGTTGATTGTGTGTAGGAAAGATTATGGCTGGCAGCAATTTCTTTTACGGCGGCTTCTATAAAATCATTGGCTGGTATGAAGGCTTTGAGGTTTTTGTCTTCCTCTTCAAAGCCATCAAATCCTATTTCGCTTAATTGTGCAATGAGTAAATCAGATTGCTCTGATGATATGTTTTGAAACTCTAGTTGAATGTAAGTTGCCATCGATAAAATAGATAAATACAGGTTTAGCCACAGATGAACACTGATTAACACAGATTGAATACAAATTGGCCACGAAATAACACGAACTTACACGAAACAGATTTTGTATTCATTCGTGTGGTTTTGTGTGATTTCGTAGCTAAAAAAAATAGCCTCATTTGTTTGAGGCTATTGAATATCATTTAAGAAATAATCTTAGTTCCTTCCTTCGTCTTGTCTCTGATCTCCACCACCTTGCTGTCCATCAGGCTTCGGCATCAGAATTTTTCTCGACAATTTGAATTTACCAGACTTAGGATCGGTGCCAATCAGTTTCACTTTCATTACATCACCTTCATGCACTAATCCTTCCAGCGTTTCTAATCGCTTCCAGCTTACTTCGCTGATGTGTACCAATCCTTGTTTGCCCGGCATAAATTCTACGAATGCACCAAATGGCATGATTGATTTCACCACCGCTTCATACACATCACCAACAGATGGCACGGCAGTAATTCCTTTAATCCAGGAAACTGCTTTGTCAACACCTTCTTTCTTTGTACCAAAGATGCTTATCTCACCCATATTGTTTTTCTCTTCCAGATTAACCGTAGTTCCGGTTTCTCTTTGTATTTCCTGTATCACTTTACCACCTGGCCCGATAACCGCACCAATAAATTCTTTATCAATAAACAGTTTCACCATTCTTGGTGCATGTGGCTTCACATCGCTTCTGGCAGCAGGCATGGCTTCATACATAGCATCAAGAATATGTAAACGACCTTCTTTAGCTTGGGACAATGCTTTGCGCATTACATCCATGCTAAGACCATCAACCTTAATATCCATTTGCACACCGCAAATACCATCACGGGTACCAGTTACTTTAAAATCCATATCACCCAAATGGTCTTCATCACCGAGGATGTCTGTCAATACAGCGAATTGGTCGCCTTTGCTAATTAATCCCATTGCCACACCAGAGACGTGTTTGGGAATTGCAACACCAGCATCCATTAATGCTAATGAACCAGCACAAACAGTTGCCATAGATGAAGAACCGTTTGATTCGAGGATATCACTTACGACTCTCACCGTGTAAGGGAAATCGCCACCCGGCATCATTTTCTTTAATGAACGCATAGCCAGGTTACCATGACCAACTTCACGACGGCCAACACCTCTCATCATCTTTACCTCACCCGTTGAAAACGGTGGAAAATTATAGTGTAAATAGAATTTCGAATAGTCAGAAACTGCTGCACTTTCCAATAAAGTAGCATCTAACGGAGTTCCTAAAGTGACTGTTGTAAGTGACTGGGTTTCACCTCTTGTGAATAATGCTGCACCATGCGGCGAAGGCAATACATCTACTTCCATATTCAATCCACGAACTTCATCCAACTTACGGCCATCCAAACGAACCTTGTCATTCAAAATCATATCTCTAACAACATCATATTGCAGATCAGCATAATAAGTCTTAGCCCATTTCTTCACATCTTCTGGCAGACTTCCCCCTTCTTCCTGGATGTATTCTTTTTTCAGGTATTCCATCAGTTCTTCCTGAATCGCTTTGAATTTGTCTGACCGGTCATGTTTTGCTAAAGCTCCCTTTGCTACCTCGTATACCTTTTCTTTTCCAAAGGCATTTACTTTCTCTCTCAATTCTTCGTTATGCAAAGGTTTAGCATAATCCCTTTTGGCAGTAATTCCTTTCAATGCTCTGAGCTCTTCCTGTGCTTTTACCTGCACACGGATGGCTTCATGGCCAAGTTCGATTGCTTTGATAAGATCTTCTTCCTGGCATTCTTTACCCTCACCTTCCACCATCATAATGTTCTTGTTGGTAGCGGCAATGATAAATTCAAAATCAGCATTGGCTAATTCACTACGGAATGGGTTGATTACATACTCACCATTAATGCGGGCAACTCTTACTTCAGAAATAATTTCCATAATAGGAATATCTGAAACAGCTAATGCAGCAGATGCAGCTAAACAAGCTAACGCATCAGGCATTACTTCCGGGTCGCTGCTAATTAAGGTAATCAGCACCTGTACTTCACACAGATAATCTTCGGGGAACAAAGGACGAAGAGCCCTGTCTATCAAACGGCTAGTCAGAATTTCATAATCATTCAGCCGGGCTTCTCTTTTGAAGAAAGAGCCGGGAATGCGGCCTGCAGAAGCAAATTTTTCCTGATAGTCAACCGAAAGCGGGAAAAAACTCTGCCCTTCTTTGGGTTCTTTATTCGCAACAACAGTTGCCAGAATAATACAATTGCCCTGGCGAACAGTAACTGAACCATCGGCCTGGCGGGCCAAACGGCCTGTCTCAATGATAACCTCACGGTCACCACTTATAGTAAATTTTGCTTGTAAAGGTTGTGTGAGCATAATAATTCAAATTAGAAATGAAGAATAAGGAATGTGAAATAAAAAAGTTAGTTGCCAAGATGTATTGCTACTATCATCGTCTGTTCCGCCAACTGGCGGACTATTCATCGTTCAGTAATTCTATTCAGCATTAGTGAAAAGCAAGAAAACAACGAATTATCATGATAGTCTAAAAACAGTTATTCTCAACATCGTCGGAGAAGTTGGGAATAATCATTTATGAGGATTTGTTCTTTACAAAATGTAGAGAGAAACTTCTGATAAAAGACTTTCCTAACCCCCTTCAGGGGATGGGGTGTCTTTTACTTTCTGATTCCGAGTTTCTCAATCAACTGGCGATAACCAGTCAGGTTGTGCTTTTGCAGGTAGTTCAATAAACTCTTACGTTGACCAACCATTTTCATCAGCCCACGGTGAGTAGAGAAATCTTTTTTGTTTTCCTGTAAATGACCGCTTATCTGGCTGATTCTTTCAGTAAGAAGGGCAATTTGACCTTCGGTAGAACCGGTATTAGTAGCAGAACCGGCATACATTGTTAAAACTGAGGCTTTTTTTTCTTTCGTTAATGGCATCTTTTTAATTTTTAAATTTCATCCGATTTTTTTCATCTTATTTTTAAGACGGCAAAGGTAAGGCAGTAATGGCTAACAGCAAAGGCTTTCACCTCCTTTTTTTGAAACCGATTTACCTACATTTCAATTGGTTTTCAGAGCATAACTCTAATTTTGGCGGATGGAAATCTCACAAGACACAAAAAACATCCTCGGCCTTCAGCTCCCCACGGATCCCAGATGGGTAAACCTCGCCGAAAAATCGTTGGAAGATATCCTAACCGACCATGCCTATTGCGAACAAAAAGCTACCACTACCTGTATATCGTTGATTCAGCGGTACAGCGACAGGGAAAAAATGGTGGCCGAACTCTCTCCTATTGTTACCGAAGAATGGGGCCATTTCAGGTTAGTATTAGCCGAATTAAACAAACGAAATTTGAAATTAGGCTTACAACGCAAGGATGAATATGTAAATGCCTTATTACTTTTTCAACGAAAAGGAGGACATATAAACGACCGGTTTCTTGACCAGATGTTAACCATGGCACTTATAGAGGCAAGAAGTTGTGAACGGTTCAAAAGATTAAGTGAAGGACTGAATGATGAGTATATGCAAAATTTTTATCGCCGCTTTATGGAAAGTGAGGCGGGACATTACAGCTTGTTTATCGAACTGGCTGAAACATATGTTGACAAAGAAAAAGTCCGTAACCGGTGGAAGGAATGGTTAGACTATGAAGCAGCAATAATAAAAAATCTTGAAGTGAGAGGTGATAGAATACATTGAGCTAAGAGATTGAAAGAGCAAAGGGAAGGAGAAAATGAGATGGTTGCAATAAATACCGAATATCTTTTGATGATAAACAAATCTACCAGGTAAAAAAGTCTTGCAATGCAACATAAAATAGCTAAAGAAGACTTTAGCACCAACTCCTTTTCTCCTTCCTTTTACCTCTTAGCCTAATTTCCCGCAAACGATTGTAACGATTTTAAAATTCATTTAGCCCTACATTCAGTATTCAATAGCCTGTACAAGGAGTGCAGTAGTTGAATTATGAAGCAAGAAATACCACAGGAAGTTTTAGCCGCTTTTACTACTTATGAATCTTCTCTGCCTGACCATTCTGCCGGTGAGATAAGGATAGAAACCGTTGGTGGTGGTTTAATCAATCTCTCTTATAAAATCATTTGTCAGCTTACGTCTGATTTTTTACTTCAGCAAATCAATAAAACAGTATTTGCCCACCCTGAACAGGTACAGGAAAATTATATCCGCATTTGGCAGTATGCAGAATTTGAATTTACCGGGTTACGGTTGCCATCTCCAAAGCATTGCGGCAGGATGACCACTTTATTTGTTGACAGAAATGAAAACTATTGGAGGGCTTTTGAGTTTATTGAAGATGCCCGGATGTGTGCTGTTGCTGAAAAACCGGCACAGGCAAAAGCTACTGCTAAAGCCTTTGCAAAGTTTACGGCTGCCTTTGAAGACTTCAATGTATCGAATCTTAAAGAAGTTATTCCGGGATTTCATAATCTTAGCCTGAGGTACAGGCAATTTGAAGAAGCGATGAAAGGAGAATTGTATGAACGAATGTCAAAGTCATTGCCTCTTATTGATGAATTAAAACAAAGGGAAAAATATAAGCATTTCTATGAGATAGTAACTGAATCAGGTGAGTTTCCTCAACGGGTAATGCACCATGATGCAAAAATTACCAATGTGCTTTTCAGCAATAAAACCGGCAGAGTGATTTGCCCGGTAGATTTTGATACGGTAATGCCGGGTTATTTCTTTTCGGATATAGGTGATATGATACGTTCAATGGTTTGCAGTGAAGATGAAAACAGTACTAATTTTAATAACATCCGTATTCGAAAGAATTTTTATGATGCCATCATATCAGGTTACCTCGATGTGTTAGGTAAGCAACTGACCATCTCTGAAAAAAAATATATTCACTATTCAGGCTTACTTATAATTTACATGCAAGCTCTTCGTTTTTTAACTGATTATCTGAACGGTGATGTATATTACCGCATCAGCAATCCAGACCAGAATTTTGACCGGGCAAAAAATCAATTGATATTATTGCAAAGACTGGAAGATTTTTTGAGCACCCATTACAATTTTAAGCATGAATAACTCGGCCAGCCAATATTGTTTTACGCATATGACAGGCGAAGATGTGTATTTGTTCACTTTGCGAAATGCAACAGGTACCGAAGTTTGTATTACTAACTATGGTGCTATTATTACATCTTTTAAAATAAGAAAAACTGACGGAGAAGTAATCGATATTGTATTGGGTTTTGACAAAATAGAAGATTACCTCAGTGAAAGCTACCTGAAAGAATACCCATGGTTTGGAGCTGCTGTTGGCCGCCATGCCAACAGGATAAAAAATGCTGAATTTGAAATAGACGGCACAAAATATCATCTTACAAAAAACAGGGGCAACGACCAGTTACACGGAGGTAAAGCAGGATTTGACAAAAAAGTTTGGCAGTATCTTGCGCAGGGAGAAACTCCTCAGCCCTGGCTTGAGTTAATGTATAACAGTCAGGATGGAGAAGAAGGTTTTCCCGGCAATCTGGAAGTTACTATACGATTTGAACTAAGCGATGACAATGAATTAAGCTACGCCTATAAAGCCAGTTGTGATAAAGCAACTGTAGTTAATCTTACCCATCATGGTTATTTTAATTTGAATAACGGAAACCGGACTATTGAAGACCATGAGGTAAAAATTTACGGGTCTGCAGTACTTGACCAAGATGTGAACCTTGTAGCCACAGGAAGAATATCTCCTGTAACAGGTACACCGCTAGACTTCAGCGAATTTATAAAAATTGGGGAAGGACTAAAAAAGATTGAAGAGTATGACAAAAGTTTTGTTGTTGATGTAAATAAAGATTCATTGGTAGCTGAAGCAAGGTCTTTGCAATCGGGCCTTCACATGAAAGTTTATTCTACCGAGCCAATTGTGCATTTATACACGGGTAAATGGATCCCCGTTGTAAAAGGAAAGAATGGAAATATGTATGGCCCTCTTTCTGGGTTTTGTTTAGAAACTCATCTTCATCCAAATGCAATTAATATTCCGCATTTTCCTAATACTATTTTAAGGCCAGGTGAGGTTTATCATCACAAAACGAGTTATCGGATAACTCAGGTTTGAGAAAAATAAACTAATTCATCTTTCAAGTTTAGAAACGGATACTTTTCCTGTAATGCTTTTGCCTTTTCAAAATGAGTCATCAAAAACTGCTGATGAGCTTTTGTCTGAGGCTGAAATGGTTTGTGTTTTCTGGCAATAACAATTTTCTTTACTTCCTGCATCAATAGCCGGGTTTCTTCATCAATACAGGATTCAGCAAATTTTTCAAGCACAAACTCTGTAGCCGGGTAATTGGGATGAACCAAATCAATGTCATAAAAACGATAATCTCTCAACACATCAATTACCAGTTCATACGCAGGAAAATAGTAAGCCGATTCAAATTTTGCATTCGCAGAATGTACAGATTCAATCAATCTTGCCTTGCTGCGGTTATTCTCCACTACCCCATCTCTTATATGACGGACGGGACTTACCGTGAAAATGAATTTTAGCTTGGGATTATATTCTTTCAGCCTCTTCAGACAATCTTCCAGCATCGATTTTATATCTTCAATCTCCAGCATTTCTTTTGTAAACCAATTGGCCGGAGCCCGGTGACAATTGGCTACACCATCACCAATGCTTTGCGAAACAGTGTCTGCAAGATGTGTAAGCCTGTAAGTAAAAGATGAACCAAGTGTAATAATAAGCCAGTCAGCTTGTTTTAAAAATTCATGAGCCGCTTGCTGCGATTCATTTAACATGCTGACGGCTTCGTCTGCATTTATAGTAGAAAATCTTGAATGATGCTGCCAACTGTTCCACACTTCGTTTAGTTGAAATAAATCAGCCTTTGTATATTTCTTATTTTCAATATAAGAAAGAAGACTTTTGCAAACAGCATCCGGGCCAAAAAGAATTCCGTTGGGATTTTGCAACACTGAAAATTTTAAATCCCCAAGGGCATTGCCAATATGTTCCGTAAAGCAGGAACCAATCAACATAATTTTGTTTTGGTATGAAACAGGTGGTGCCAGTTTCTTCAAATCAATATTCAGCATCAAATCCATAAAAAAAATTTGCCGCTGAGTAGCAAAGGCACAGTGAAAAAATTATCATACCTCTGCGTCTCCCGTCGTCTCTGCGGTTATATTAGACAAATATCTCTCCTGCTATCCGTAAGCTTTCTGCCAATGCTTCTTTATTCAATCCATTCAACAGGTTGTTTTGCTCAAAATAATCAATCATCAATTCACTGTCCATATTACCTACCAGTTCGTCATCAGCCATCGGACAACCGCCGATTCCCATTAATGCGCCATCAAACCGTTTGCACCCGGCTTTTACTGCGGCCTCTAATTTTTCTTCCCAGTTTTGTGGTGTGGAATGAAGATGAACGCCTATTTCTGTTCCGGGTAATGAATCAACAAGATAGGTTGTCATATCATACACCTGTTCTGCCGTTGCCACACCTACTGTATCCGCCAGAGAAATAATACCAATATCCATTGCTACCAGCTTGTTTACCCATTCAAAAACAATTTCTTCTGAGTAACGGTCGCCATAAGGATTACCAAATCCCATTGACATGTAAACCACCAATTGTTTACTTGTTTTGATACAAAGGTTTTGTATCTCTTCTACTCTTTCCAGCGATTGTTCAATAGATGAATTGGTATTGCGATGCTGAAAAGTTTCAGAAACTGAAAACGGAAAACCGAGATAAGAAATTTCATCAAATACACTGGCTTCTTCTGCACCCCGCATATTTGCTACAATGGCGAGTAGTTTTGTATTATTTGCTCCTAACTCAAGGCACCTCACGACCTCACTCGTATCCACCATCTGTGGTATTGCCGTTGGTGAAACAAAACTGCCAAAGTCAATGGTATCAAACCCAACTTTTAGTAACGAATTAATGTATTCAATCTTTTTCTCCGTTGGAATAAATTTCTTCCAGCCCTGCATGGCATCACGAGGACATTCGATGAGGGAGATGCCCCCATCCCCTAAAGGGGTGTTAAGAAAAACTGCATTTGTTGAAGTCCCTTCTATCATTTTAAAATGTTTTACCAGCATTGAAATTACGGAAGCCCCCTTTAGGGGGTTAGGGGGCTTCGTTGTTTCATTACTTCATACAATATAATTCCTGTTGCCACTGATACATTCAAACTTTCAAAATCACCTGCCATCGGAATTTTTATTTTCTCATCACATATTTTCATCAAGGCAGGATATATCCCATTGTCCTCACTCCCCATTACAATAGCACAGGGTTCGGTCAAATCAACTTCTGCAATAGTTTTAGCAGCCGTCATTTCACTGGCAAATACTTTTATACCATTCAAATGCAGTTCATCCACAGCTTTCATTAAACTATTTACCCGGCATATAGCAATCTGTTCCAATGCGCCTGCAGAAGTAGCAATAGCATCTTCATTCAAAGCACCCACTCCTCTTTCAGGAATAATGATGGCATGAACACCAGTACAAAAAGCCGTTCTGGCAATACCTCCAATATTTCTAATATCCGTAATGCCATCCAATATCAGGAACAAAGGAGTCTCACCATTTTCTATCACTAAAGAAATAACATCCTGCAGGTTCTGGTATTGCACTTTAGCTATTTGTGCTACACAGCCTTCATGCCCGGCAATGTTAAACCCATCGAGTTTGGCAACTGGTACATAATTAATGGGAACTCCGTTTTGAGATGCCAGTGCTTTTATTTCATTCACATCCTGTCCTGTGGCTCTTCCATCAAGGTATATCCTGTCTAACTGTTGACCCGATTGCAAAGCAGTAATAACAGAAGTGCGGCCAATTACAAGGGTATTCTTCTTCGGTCTTTGTTGTTGTCTGTAATTTTTCACTTAGATAAAAAATGTGGGGTTCTTTCAGGCCCGGCTGAATAATTTCTTCAAATTAGCTTCTACCTGCAAACAATAAGTATCAGGGAGTTCGCCAATAGTTTTCTGAATAATACTTTCTGAGGCAGTAAGCAATCGGTGTGTTTTCAGTACTGAAGGCACTTTCAAGCCTGTACTTAGCGTTTCTTTGTTTATTTCAATGATTATATCCGTATCCTCAGTTGCATTAGCAAGGTTGCTGGTGATTGCAGCAAAAACAATATGATTAAAACGGGAAATATAATTGGTAAGGCATAACGCTGGCCTCAGTTTCGACCCAGACAAGTCATCAAAAGGGAAGTTTATAAGGACTATCTTATACTTCATTTTGCTTTTCTTTCGTATGGCACCCCGTCCTCCATTGTATAAATATCTTCTGCCGGATCATTTAAAAAATCAAAAGCACCACCTTTCATGGCAAGGCTTAACCATTCTTTCTCCGTTATTTCATCTTCTTCAAAAAGAACTACTACTTTAGCTTTCCGGCCTGAAAACCCTTTTCCTAAATGAAGATGGGAGTTCCCTTCTTCATCAAATTCAATATTTTTTTCAATAGCCTTCATACAACTACGTTTATTATAAAGATACAAAATACCCCGAATGATTTTCCAATCTTTCGGGGTATTCCTTCTCCCTCTCCTCCTGAGCTTGCCGAAGGAATGGAGAGGGCTGGGATGAGTTTTATTTCAACCCAAAAGCCTTTTTCACTTTCCCTACATAATCTAATTTCTCCCAAGTAAACAATTCTACTTTTTTAGTAACTGTCTTTCCATCAGGAGAGGTAAATGTTTTTTCTACTATTTCCGGATTGCGGCCCATGTGTCCGTAAGCGGCTGTTTCGCTATAAATAGGATTGCGAAGTTTTAAACGCTGCTCAATAAAATAAGGACGCATATCAAATACACTTTCCACTATTTTGCTGATTTCACCATCAGTAAAGTTTACTGTAGCGGTGCCATACGTATTTACATTGATGCTGGTAGGTTGCGCCACACCAATTGCATAAGAAACCTGTACCAGTACTTCACTGCACAAACCAGCCGCTACTAAATTTTTTGCAATATGACGAGTTGCATAAGCAGCAGAACGGTCAACTTTGGAAGGATCTTTACCACTGAAAGCACCGCCACCATGTGCACCTTTACCACCATAAGTATCTACGATGATCTTACGGCCTGTTAGTCCTGTATCACCATGCGGGCCACCGATTACAAATTTTCCGGTTGGGTTAACATGGTATTTAATATTATCATTAAACAATTTTGCATACTTCTTATACTTGGACTTTACCCTGGGTATAAGAATATTAATGACATCGTTTTTGATTTTTGCCAACATTTTTGTTTCGCTGTCAAAATCATCATGCTGTGTAGAAATTACAATAGCATCAATGCGGACTGGCTGGTTGTTATCATTATATTCTAATGTTACCTGGCTCTTTGCATCCGGACGCAGGTAAGGCATTTTAGAATTCTTTTCCCTGCGGATAACTGCCAGTTCCAGCAACAGATTATGTGCCATATCCAATGCCAGTGGCATATAATGTTCTGTTTCGTTGGTAGCATATCCAAACATCATTCCCTGGTCGCCGGCTCCTTGTTCTTCTTTCTTCTTTCTGTCAACCCCCTGGTTAATGTCTGCCGATTGCTCATGAATAGCAGATAAAACGCCGCATGAACTTGCTTCAAACATATATTCACTTTTGGTATATCCAATTTTGCGGATAACACCACGGGCAATTTCCTGTACGTCCAGGTAAGCTTTTGATTTTACTTCGCCAGCCAGTACTACTTGTCCGGTAGTTACCAACGTTTCGCAAGCCACTTTTGATTGGGGATCAAAAGCAAGAAAGTTATCAATTAAGGCATCTGAAATCTGGTCAGCAACTTTATCAGGATGTCCTTCGCTTACAGATTCTGAAGTAAATAAATACGGCATGTATTAAAATTTTAGGTTTAGCCGCCGTAGCCCGGCGAAGGCGGCTGCAAAGATAAGGGTGCAGGCACAATGAAAAAAGCCTCCCATTTGAAACGGGAGACTTATAAACATATCTTGATAACTATCTGTTAGAATTAAAGCTTACTATAAATAAGCCGTAGCCGCATACGGTGTGGGTTGGTATCAGCCGGACCTGTATTACCGAGTAATCGTACCCTTCCTTTTACAATAGTTGTATTAACCTGGATAGGCACAGTCTGATCTGTTCCGGGTGGTATGCCAAACTGTTCGTTTAATGTAAATGGTGCTGATAGACGAAGATCATACAAACTCTGTGTACGGGTAAGTACATGCTGAACGTATCGTGAAATATTAAACTTCCATACTTTGATAGGATTGCCCGAATCGTCTTTAGCATTTACAGGAACAGAACCAAACAAGCCGAGGTTCAATGCACCAGATGATGTAAAAGCAAGGTCGTATGGAATAGTTCTGAATTTATAATTAGAAGCAGTGATGGTCGGGTCGGAGGCATCGAGGTATAGGTAATCAGGTGTACGATACACTGCATCTGAAGTATGATACAATTGCTCAAAAATCAGTTCAGCTCTGTGAATAACTCTGTTACTTAAACTTGATAATCCCGGTATCCTGATATTGGCAAATGTACCTGGCGAGCCTTGAATATAGATTATAGGATCAGGAGTATTGCCGTTAAATAAAGCGGCAAGTAAAGGTGTGCTGCTGTAATCCCGTTGAATATAATTGGCCACAGCACTATTACCGCTGAAAGTAAAATAAGTAACGGCTGTCTCTAGTTTCTGAACTGTAGGTATTACCCTTTTCTCATACTTATAGTATATGGCCAGTTTAGTATTTTCACCCGTAAGATCAAATCCCATCACCGCATTACCCGAACCCATTGATTGCAGTGCAAACCCTTTGAATTTGCTTTTGAATAACGAATCATTGCGATAGGCACCGTTAACAGTCGAGTCATAACCTAATAATCTTGTACCGAAACTATTGCTAAGCTTTATTCTTAATTGATTTGCTGTAGTATCCTTGTATGCTTTTACAGAATCTTTCAGGTTCCTGGGAAAAAATGTTTTTGAACCCAGCAAGTTTGAATAAGTTAAAGAATTTTTTCGGATAAGATAAGAACTGTCACTTCTGAAATTATTATTATTAGACTGATCCAACTCATACACATTTACAGTTTGAGCTGTATTCGTATCACCATAAGATTCTACATAATCCAACACAAGAACAACTGAGTCAATAAAAAGACTGTCTGGTTTGTTTGCAAAATAATGTTTATAAAAAGGAGGTTTTAGTTCTAAAAACAACCTTGCATCTGTTTGACCAAAGAACTGGTCGCCATTAGTTATTTTTCCCAGATAGTATAATTCATTCTTGGCCAGGTATTGCGAATCATTGGCTTGTCCAAAAACATTTTGAAAAGCCTGAACCGTGAGGGATGTATCGAATGTGTTGATATTATCAACCGGTGGAATCAATCCACCACCCAATTCAGTTGATTCATTTATTTTTCTACAGGCAGAAAATACAATAGCAACCGAAGCTATGATTGCTATAATTGAATGTGCAGTATATCTTTTATTCACAAAGTAAATTTATATCCGGGTTAGTAATCCCCTCTCCGCCAGGGAGAGGAAAAAGCAGCAATTTTATTTGCCTGCAAGGTCGCCATACAGTTGTAAATAGTCTGTTAAATCTCCCTCTGGATTATACAGCAATGTCTTCTTTCCCCGCACTTTAGAAAACTCATCCACTAACTTTTTTTCTATTTTTTCTGCGCCAAATGTAATGGCATCGGCAAACGTAGCACCTCCGCGGAACATGGCGGTGTTAGTAGCGTCTTTATATATCTCCAGGTCTTTTTCTTTTAATGATGCATGGATAAGGGCCTTCTTTACAAAATCGCTACCGAGTTTTTCCTTAAATGTATTTTGTCCGATAGTGTAAACGATTTTGCTATGCGCAAAAACAGGTTCTTTCTTGTACACCGTTTTTAAATATGCCGGAATCAATCCTGTCATCCAGCCACTACAATGAATAATGTCCGGAGGCCAGCCAAATTTTTTCACCGTCTCTAAAGCCCCTTTACAATAAAAAATGGTGCGGAGACCATTGTCATCATACCATTTATCGTTTTCATCATTAAAAACATACTTCCGTTTAAAAAGATCTTCATTTTCTAAGAAGTAAACCTGCAACCTTGCACTTGGCAGCGATGCCACTTTAATCTGGAGCGGCATATCTTCATTATCAACCGAGACATTGATACCTGAAAGCCTTACTACCTCATGAAGGCGATGGCGGCGTTCATTGATAATACCAAAACGGGGCATAATGCACCGAACTTCAAAGTTATTATCATTAGCCTTGATAGCCAGTTTATTCGCTATCTCAGAAAAATCTGTAAACTCGAGGTAGGGTGACATTTCGTTAGCGATAAATAAAATTCTTTTCTTTGCTGACATGGGCTTCCTGTTTAATTTATTTTCTATACGGCCAAGCTGGCTCCACCAAAGTTACTGCGATGGCGGGCAGGCTTTTGGTAAAGGCGGGCAAAGGTAGTTATTTTGCGCCGAATTGGCACTATTGACAGGAACTTCGTCGTTAAGCCGTTATTAATATGATCTTATTTAAAAAAGCAACCGGCCTTCGTAAATGGCTTGATGTTCAACAAGCAAAAGGAAATTCAATTGGCTTTGCACCTACTATGGGTGCATTGCATAACGGTCATATTTCTTTAATAAAACAGTCGAAAAAGGCCAATGCAGTAACAGTTAGCAGCATATTTGTGAACCCAACCCAGTTCACCGACTCAAAGGACTTTGAGAAATATCCGATTACATTAGAAAAAGATATTACCATGCTGGAGGCTGCGGGTTGTGATGTATTGTTCCTCCCTTCAGTAAAAGAAATGTACCCGAACGGTATCAAACCTGCTATACATTACGACCTCGGTTATTTGGAAACAGTCTTGGATGGAAAATTTCGTCCCGGCCATTACCAGGGAGTTTGCATGGTAGTAAAGCGGCTCCTTGAAATAGTAAAGCCTGATAACCTTTATCTCGGTCAGAAAGACTACCAGCAGTGCATGGTAATAACAAGACTGATACAATTAATGAATCAGGACGATAAGATAAAAGTGAACATCTGCCCTACCCTTCGGGAAGCAAACGGACTTGCTATGAGTAGCCGGAATATGAGGCTGAAAGATGATGAAAGAAAAACCGCAGCTACCATTTTTCGTTGCCTCAGTATGATAAAGGATAATCTTAAAAAAGGAAACCTCGCTGCATTAAAAAAGAAAGCCGTAAGAATGCTTGAAGAAACTGGCTTCAGGGTTGACTATGTAGAAATAGCTGATGTAAATAACCTTTCCATTCTTAATGATTGGGATGGTGAACAAAAAATAGTAGCCCTTGTTGCTGCCTTTATGAATGAAGTACGATTAATTGATAACCTGCTTCTCAATTAGCCATTTCAATTACCTGATTTATCCACCTTCGCTAAAGCTTCGCATCACAAGTTTGACTATTTGACAAGTTCACTCTATTTTCGGCGTTCTATGAACAAACGCCTCCGCACTATACTTCAATACACCTTTTTTTTAGGGCTGGGTATTTTTTTAGTTTGGTGGTCGGTAAAGGATTTAACAAGCGACGACAAATCGCAGATACGAGCAGCATTAGAAACGGCGAGGTACTGGCTGCTTATTCCTGTATTCGGCATTCTTTTTCTTAGTCACCTGATAAGAGCTATCCGGTGGAAATTATTAATAGAACCATTGGGCTATAAACCCTCTACCACTAATACTTTATTTGCTGTATTTATTGGCTACCTCGCCAACCAGGCTGTTCCCCGGTTAGGCGAAGTATTAAAATGTACTGTATTATCCCGCTACGAAAAAATACCCGCCGATAAATTGGTTGGTACTATCATATTGGAAAGAGTAATTGATGCCATTACCCTGTTAATCATATTTGGCATTACACTGGCTATACAGCCTGATATTTATTCGCAGTTAGTGGACACTATTTTCAGTCCGATAGATACCGGATCAAAAAAAGAAGACGGTATTGATAAAAAAACAATTTCCCCGTGGGTGTTATTAATGATTATTGCAGGTATAGTGATTATTGCTGCCGGAATATGGATGATAAAGAACAAAAAGAACTTCGGCGACCTGGGGTTATTATTTAAGCGAATTGGAAAAAGCATCTGGCAGGGCATCAGTGCTATTCAGCATTTGAAAAAGAGATGGTGGTTTATTTTTCTTACGCTTAGTATGTGGGCATTATACCTGGCCGGTGGCTATATCGGGTTTATGGCATTGAAAGAAACGCAGCAGTACGGTATCAATGAAGCTATCACCGTTTTATCTGCCGGCAGCGTAGGGATGATTGCAACACCGGGCGGTATTGGTGCCTATGCTTATCTGTTACAAAAAACAATGCAGGTGTATGGATTAAACGAAGGGATTGCATTGGCATTTGGCTGGATATTATGGCTGGCACAAACTGCTGTCATTCTCATCGGCGGTTTAATTAGCTTTGTAGGTATGCCGTATTACAATAAAAGAAAACTCCATGAACAGAGCTGATCTTATACCCACAAAAATTTTCACACTTCCCCTGCTGTTACAGAAACTGGCACAGTGGCGGGTGCATAATAAGAAAGTAGCTTTTACCAATGGTGTGTTCGATATACTTCACCAGGGACATATTTTTTCCCTTTCACAGGCTGCAAAAGAAGCTGACTATTTAATTGTGGGGTTAAATGCAGATGCTTCTGTAAAAAGATTGAAAGGTGATAGCCGCCCGATTAACAACCAGGAGTCCAGGGCATTGGTGATGGCCTCATTGATGATGGTAGATGCGGTAGTTATTTTTGAAGAAGATACACCGCTTGAATTGATAAAAGCTGTAAAGCCTGCTGTGTTGATAAAAGGCGGTGATTATACAATTGAGCAGATTGTTGGGGCAAAAGAAGTGATGGAGAATGGTGGCCGGGTTGTTATCAATCCTGTTCTTGACGGATTCTCTACTACTAATACACTCGAAAAAGCAAAAATTGATTGATATAAAATCTGCAAAAAACTTAATATCTTACTTTTTTGCTGTTTACTAACTTTATTGTATGCTTCATAGCCTCGGCGAAGAAGTATCTTTTCCTGAATAACATACATCATGGCTCACCACGACAAAAGAAAAACGATTGCAAGGGACATCAGCTGGCTTTCATTTAATGCAAGAGTACTGCAGGAAGCGGCCGATACTTCCGTACCCCTGCGGGAAAGAATTAAATTTCTGGGAATTTTTTCCAATAATATGGATGAATTTTTCCGGGTTCGGGTCGCCACCCTTCGCCGCATGATACAGTTTGGCCACAAAGCCAATATGCACCTGGAAAATAATCCTCAACAGATAATTGATGAGATACAAATGACGGTGCTGAATCAACAAGGAGAGTTTAACAGGATATGGGAAGAAGTATCAAAGCAATTAAATGCACAGAAAATATTTTTGCGTACCGAGAAGGAGTTGAATACGGAACAGCAAAATTTTGTCCGTAATTATTTTGAAGAAGAAGTAAGCTCCGACATTATTCCGCTGATGATTGAAAACATCCCTGTGTTTCCGATGTTGCGGGATAAATCCATTTATCTCGCTGTGGTAATGTGGAAGAAAGAAAGTGCATTAAAAAAGAAATATGCCCTGATAGAAATACCAAGCCGGGCATTGGGCCGTTTTACCATTCTGCCATCCGGACCCGAAGAAAGTCATATCATTTTGCTGGAAGATGTTATCCGTTTCAACCTGCCGGATATTTTTTCTTATTTCGGTTATGACCAATATCAATCACATATTTTTAAAGTAACCAGGGATGCCGAGATTGATATTGACCAGGATGTATCCACTAACATTATTCAAAAAATAGAGAAAGGAATAAAAAACAGGAGAAAGGGAAAACCTGTTCGCTTTGTTTATGACCGGGAAATGGATTCCGGTTTGTTAGAATATTTAGTACGACGATTGAATCTTTCTAAAAGAGATAACCTGATACCGGGTGGTCGTATTCACAACTTCAGGCATTTCATGGATTTTCCTGAACAGGTGTTTAAAGAAAAAAGAAATCGGAAAAAACCTTTTGACCATCCATTGCTTACGGTTCGACGTGTTACGGATGTTATATTGGAAAAAGATGTGCTGCTGCATTTTCCTTATCATTCTTTTTTGCCATTAATTGATCTGATAAGGGAAGCAGCATTTGATCCCGATGTTACTACGATTAAAATCACCTGTTACCGGTTGGCTCAGCAATCAAAAATTATCAATGCACTTATCAATGCCGTTCGCAATGGTAAAGAAGTAATAGTAATGCTTGAGCTACGGGCAAGGTTTGAGGAAGAAGCTAACATTGAATGGAAAAACAGGCTGGAAGAAGAAGGTGCCAAAGTGCTGATTGAAATACCCAACATGAAAGTGCATTCCAAAATTTGTGTTATCAAAAAAAGAACAAAGGATAACAATTTTCTCATGTATGGTTTTGTAAGTACGGGCAACCTGAACGAACGAACATCCAAAGTATATGCCGACCATTGCCTGCTTACTTCCAATCAAAAAATTATGGCGGATGTAAACCGCATTTTCAATTTTCTCGAACAACCAAAAACCGGGATAAATTTTCTGCGGGATTGCCGGGTTATCATTCCCAGCCCGATGTTTGTAAAAAAAGAAATGATGAAGCTGATTGATGAAGAAATAAAACAGGCAAGAAAAAAGAAACCAGCTGCCATTACTTTAAAAATGAATTCGCTTAGTGACGAAGAGATGATTCAAAAATTATATGATGCTGCAAAGGCTGGTGTGCAAATAAGATTAATCATCCGTGGCGTATTCTGTATGTTTTCTGAAAACAAAAAATATGAAAAGCCAGTCCGTGCCATCAGTATAGTTGATGAGTATTTGGAACATGCAAGGGTGTGGGTATTTCATAACAGGGGCAAAGAGAAAGTTTATATATCTTCGGCAGATTGGATGAAAAGAAATCTGGAGCACCGTGTAGAAGCCACCTGTCCTATCTGGCATGATGAATTAAAACAGGAATTAAAAGACATACTTGACATACAGTTGCAGGATAATGTGAAAGCAAGATGGCTCGATAATGAATTGAGCAATGATTATGTGAAAACAACTAAAAAGAAAATCCGATCACAGGTAGAAACCTATAACTACCTGTTCAATAAAACAAAGACCAACCGTGAGACTGGCAGCAATTGATATTGGTAGTAACGCAGCAAGATTATTAATAACAGATGTAATTTCCGGCCCGCAGGATGTTCCTGATTTTATTAAGACCGTACTTGTCCGGGTACCACTCCGCTTAGGTTTTGATGTATTTGATAAAGGAGAGATATCCCCGGCTAAAGTGGAGAAGATCATTAAGACAATCAAATCATACAAACTTTTATTGGATGTGTATGAGGTAAAGCACTTTAAAGCCTGTGCCACTTCAGCAATGCGGGATGCCGCTAATGCGAAAGAAATCATTAAGAAAGTAAAAGCAGAAACGGGTATTGAAATTGAGATCATAAGCGGCGACCAGGAAGCTTCGTTTATTTACGAAAACCATGTTGCTGAAAACATGACCGCTGAAGAATCTTATTTATATATTGATGTGGGTGGAGGAAGCACCGAACTTACTTTTTTTAGTGATGGTAAAATGATTTTCAAAAAGTCGTTCAACATTGGCACCATCCGTTTATTAAAAAACCAGGTGGAAGAAGCTACCTGGGACGAAATGAAAGAATTTGTCAGGAACAAAACAAAGGGTTACCATCATGTAACAGCTATCGGCTCCGGCGGAAATATTAATAAAGTATTTTCCCTTTCCAGGCGTAAGGATGGAAAACCGCTAACTCTTGACCTTCTCCGTGATTATTATAAAGAATTCAGCAATCTGTCTGTACAGCAACGTATCAGCCTTCATAAACTAAGAGAAGACAGGGCTGATGTAATAGTTCCAGCCCTGCTTATTTATATCAATATAATGCGATGGGCTGAAGCGGAAGAAATATTTGTCCCTAAGATCGGACTTGCAGATGGTTTGATCCACAATTTATATGAAGAAGTAAGGTTAAAGGATATTGAAATCTAATCAGGTAAATTGTCTCAACTTTACATCAAATAAACAGCATGAGTGCAAATAAAGAAATTAAGAAAGTAACCACCAACACCCTGCAAAAGATGAAGGC
>JBKJIX010000107.1:0-7703 GCA_046598205.1 Chitinophagaceae bacterium | reverse complement strand
TCAAGCAATAATTTCATTTATTTTCTCCAATTTAGAGGATTGAAATAACCTGGCCGCTGATTCCAGCACCCCTTGTACCTGCTCTTTAGATACACCGTGAAAGTTTTCAAAAAAATCATCCAGACCGACACCAGCTTCCAGGTGATAGAAAAGGGTATCAACTGTAACTCTTGTTCTTTTAAAAACAGGCTTGCCCCATTGAGTTTCCGGAGACACTGTTATGTAGTTGTAAAGATTCACGGTTTAAAATTAGCAAATATTACCGGGTTTTTACAGGCTTTTTTGCGGAAGCTTTTGTGGCGGTACGAGTCTTCAGTTGGTCTCAAAAGTTGTTTGCAAGATATGGGATAGGGGATAAAAAAAGAAAAGTAAAAAAGTGGATTGTCCTAACAACAACCTGTCTGCCGGATGGCAGATACAAAATGGATAACACCAACGTACAGATTTTCAATAGTTAAATAATTTCATACCCTGCGCCTTATATCATAAATTTTATTTGTTGAACTAACATTGCTACCGCAATGAATATCGGGGCTTCTGTTTTACTTTGCAGGATAAAATAAAATCATCATGCAAAAAAAATGTTATCGCAGTTTGCTATCAATGCACTGGAACGAAGTTCGGATTTATTAGCACTTGGTCATTACAGTCCCGCCACGCCAGCGTAATTATTTACAGGAATTACGCTTCCTGTTTTCTTATTATCCTGATACCCGGCCTTCTGTCATTACCCAGGAAATGACCCTGCAATACTTATTTTATTTAACCAAAACATTAGGGTGCAGCAGGGTAAAAGCAAAGATGGCCGCCCAAAGCATTGCTTTCTTTTTTAAACAGGTTTTACAAAAGCATTACCAAATTCCCACGGTTTTATATCCGGCCCACGAAAACAAACTACCCGCTGTGATGAGTGCCGCCGAGGTGAAATTGATTATTGATTCCATTAAAAATCCAAAACATAAAATAATTATTTCTCTTTTGTACAGCACCGGCATGCGGCTTAGCGAAGCAGCCAATCTTAAAATAGAACATATTGACAGCAAAGCCATGCGTATAAAAGTGGTGGAGGGTAAAGGCATGAAAGACCGCTTTGTTCCTTTATCGCATCAACTGCTGCAGGAGTTAAGAATATATTATTTACAGTACAAGCCTATATTGTTTTTATTCAACTCTACTAAACGTGGCGTTAAATACAGCGCAAGGTCTATTCAGCACATACTGCAGAAAACACTTATCCGCTTAGGCTTGCAATCTAAAAATTATTCTATTCATACCCTGCGCCATAGTTTTGCCACCCATCGCATGGACAATGGCGCCGATTTACAAGCTATACAGGAACTGATGGGACATCATCACATCAGTCAAACCGTGCAGTATTTACACCTTAGTGAAAAACGGTTCAGCGCTATTGTAAACCCTTACGATGTTCTGAATAATTATCCACCTGCCAATCATCATAAAAAATGAAACAAGCTGCTACACAAGCAGCTACTTTGCAGCATATTTTAAATCAGCATCCTTTTGCAGCACAAACGGAGTATAACAAAAATGTTTAAGAGCAATTAAAAATATGTAAGACAAAAGCACTGGGCTATCATTTATATAAATGCACAGATGAGCAATGTGCCGCTTACAAATATCAATACCATAGTTGCAGAAACAGACATTGCCCGCAATGCGGGGCTTTGCAGAAAAAAAAGTGGATTGAAGACAGGAAAAGAGAACTGCTGCCCATCAGCTATTATCATGTGGCATTTACCATGCCGCATGAATTAAACCCTGTAATATTGGGCAACAGAAAGCTATTGTATGCATTGTTGTTTAAAGCCGCCTCAGCTACATTGCTGCAGTTTGGCAGCGATAGTAATTACTTAGGGGCACAACCGGGCATCTTGTGTGTATTGCATACATGGGGACAGCAATTAAGTTTTCATCCCTGCCTACCGGCAGGCAGGCACACCTGCACTGTATTGTAAGTGGTGGTGTGGTAAAAAAAACAAACAGCAAAAACGATAAAGATTTTTATTGGAAAAGCACTCAAAGAAAAAACAATAATTTTCTTTTCCCCGTAAAAGCATTATCTGCTGTGTATCGGGCGGTATTTTTAAAACAACTGAAGCGGCTGATTAAAAATAATAAATTGAAGTTGACCGCGGCGCAGCAACAGCAGTTGCCCTCACTCATCAGCAAGCTTTATGAAAAACAATGGGTGGTGTATGCAAAAAAACCATTTGGCGGGCCCGGGCAGGTGCTTCAATACTTAGCCGCTTATACACATAAGGTAGCTATCAGCAACCACCGTATTATAAGCACCGGTGATGGCAAGGTAACTTTTACCTACAAAGACTACCAGGATTGCAATAAGCAAAAACAAATGAGCTTACCGGCAACCGAATTTTTGCGACGCTTTGAACAACATATTTTACCAAAAGGGTTTACCAAAATAAGAACCTATGGTTATCCCGCTAACCGGGGAAGAACAGCGTTACTGAAGCAAATTACCGCAGCATTAAAGCTGCCTGCTCATCCGCAAAAAATAAAAGTGCCCTGGCAGGTACTATTATACGAAGCTTATGGAGTACGATATAATGAATGTACTTGTTGTAAAAAATTAAGTCTTGTATTAGTAAAAAAAAATTTTAGAGAAATTGAATTAGACAGTACATAAGAAATGGACAGGCATCCAATAAACATCTTTGCACCTGATATTTTTTTGATAACATGTTTACATGTGCAGGCCATCTGTTGCCTGATAAAAATTAACCACCGCTATTACGCCGGATAAAGCAAAGAAATACTATCTTGGTTGCAGCAAGTTCTTATAAATAAGTAAAAGCAAATGCCATTGCAATGAAATAGCCTGCTGAAAATCAAAATTTACAACAGCACCTTGCATTACAACATTAAAAAAACGGAATACTTTTTACCTAACAGGGCGGCAGGTTTACCAAACGTCAGTCAACACAAAAGTATACCGCATAGCCCCGATAGTATCATTCTATTCCGGGCTTTTTTAGGGGCTATGCGGATACTTTTATAAGAGATACCGGCAAGCAAAAACAAGACACTTTAAAATGGAACTTGAAAAACATTATACAAATAGAAGTGGATGGCTAAGAGCTGCCGTTTTAGGTGTTAATGACGGTATTCTCTCGACAACAAGTTTGGCAATCGGCGTAGCCGCAGCAAGTGACACACGGTATCCAATTGTCCTTGCTGCCTTAGCGGGTTTAGTTGCAGGAGCATTATCGATGGCAGCAGGCGAATATGTTTCAGTAAGTTCTCAATCCGATCTTGAGGTTGCCGATTTAAAACGAGAAAAAATGGAACTTGAAACAATACCTGAAATTGAATTGAAAGAATTATCTAAATTCTATGAACAACGGGGCTTAGACAAAGATTTAGCAATGAAGGTAGCTTCACAACTCACAGCAAATAACGCATTGGAAGCCCATGCAAGAGACGAATTAGGCATTAATCAATTTACGCAACCAAAACCGTTGCAAGCAGCGCTGGCTTCGGGAGCATCATTTATAACGGGGGGAATGTTGCCATTTTTAGTTTCAATTTTTTCACCGATAAAATATATGGTAATTTCTCAGTACTCATTTTCAATAGTATTTCTGGCATTGTCTGGGGCAATGGCTGCAAGAGTTGGCGGTTCAAGCGTAGCAAAGGGAATTATACGGATTTGCTTTTGGGGGACTGTTGCAATGGGAATGACTGCTCTTGTGGGCTATCTCTTTGGGGTAAAGACAACTTAATCCGATAGTAATTTTATATTCATTAATGATAGTATATATATTACAATCGGAAATGCCAGCAGCTAACAAAACTTGCTGCAAGTGCGGCTGGACGTTGGAGCAATCGGCTGTAGTTGCTATCAGCAGCAGTTTCGGCTGTCAAACAACGCCAAGCAAAAGTTGTTAACTTCAACTAAAAACCAAGCTGTAGTACCGGGCTGGACATTATAAAATCCCCCACCTACAGCAATACTTACCGTTAGGGGCAATTATAAACAGACCTTTCAAAAGGCAAAACAAATTTTAATTCTATTAGTATTTTGTTTGACAGCTTGCCACGGACAATGATGACCAAAAACAATTCCAGGAAAAAACGTTCTTTCTCTTTAAGTTTAGCTGGAATACTATTTATATTAAAAGAATAAAATAAATGAAAACAAAATTGTGGCTGGAAGAGCCGGAAGCTCACGATTACACTGCTGCATCGGAGTACCTTGATTTGCTATACCCGGAAACAATAACAGAGGGAATAGTAAACCGTTTGAAAGACAGCAAAACAATCAAAAAGAAAGCAAAAGATATTTTGCGTGCAAGTGAATTGCCTTTATTGCCTAAAAATAATATTCATGTTAAGGATAATTTACAAAAGGTAAAGAAAGGTAAAAAATTATCGCCGGTTTTATTGGTGAGAGATGGTAAATTAATTATTGCTGATGGATACCACAGGGTATGTGCCATCTATTATTTGTCAGAGGATTTGCAAGTACCTTGCAGGATAGCAGATAGAATGTACCCGGAAAAATAAATTTGCACTAGGTTTTTTTGAACTGTAAAGGGGTGTTACTTTCTTCAGCTATAAAATAATGGTTTATGGATTATGAAATACTTATACGTTTTTTACTGGCTGCCTTATGGGGCGGCATCGTAGGTGCAGAAAGAGAATACCGGAGCAAGTCAGCCGGTTTCCGCACCATGATTATGATTTCAATGGGTTCCTGCTTTTTCACGATGATGTCTGTGGTGATTGGAGGAACTTCTAATCCTGACCGGATTGCTTCCAATATTGTTACCGGTATTGGTTTCTTGGGAGCTGGTGTAATATTTCGAGGCGATAACCGGGTGAATGGTATTACCACTGCTGCCACTATCTGGGCTGTGGCGGCTGTAGGCATGGGAATAGGCGCAGGGCATTATTTTGCATCTGCATCTGCCAGTGTGCTTATTTTTATTGTATTGGCTGTTTTACCATATTTTGAAAACATCATTGATAAATGGAACCAGTCAAAAACATATTCCATCAAATGTGCTTTTTCGGAAAATGCAATACCCCGGGTTGAACAATTTTTGAAACAACATAATTTGAAATTTAAATTATCCAACCAGGTAAAAGAGGGGGATGATTTAACAACCACCTGGCTCGTACAGGGCCGTGCAAAAAACCATCAGCAGTTTATCACTATGGTTACAAATGATGAAACCATAAGGAGATTTGAATATTAAAACAAAGAGTTATGCAGCAGTTTATTGTATTCCTCACAGATATTATAAATTTGAAATAACGCTATCTGTTCCTGAACTACTGTATCAATTACAGAAATGCTATTAACCTAATTGGTTATCTTAGTAGTGCTTTCAATCAACAAACCTGTTAAGATAATGTCTGCTGAAAATAATGAAAAGAAAAATGTATGGCTTAGTATATATCGGCTGGTAAAGTCACACAAAAAAAGGTTACTGCTTGTTTTCGTAATCAGCCTGATGGCTACGGCAGTAACCTTATTTGAACCACTCATTTACCGTGAAGCTGTGAATGATATTACAGGCTTATTTGTTCAGCAGGCAAAGGACGATGTAGCTACTCAATCCGGTGAAGACCTTGGGCAGGACGATTCGCCAAGCATTCCTTTTTTCGATAAACTGATGGGCGGTAAAAAAACTACCGGCATAGTACGGGACACCACTATCTATACTTATGATACTATAAGGTATTTAAAAGACACTATCATTCTCAAAACCCTCAAAGAAGGGGTACATAGTAAACATCACCGTAAAAAAATAGTAACACTAAAGCAAAAAGAAAAGATACCTGAATTAAAAATTGTTAGAGAGCCGCATACTGCAACCTATGTAGCGCCCCGTACACCAGGCCAGGCTTTCAAGACTTTAATGTGGGCTGTAATTCTTCTTTTCATCATTAAGCTGTTAGGCTTAATTTTTTGGTGGATTGGTGAAAACATGAATGTAAAGTTATCCTGTAGCATAGAAAGAAATTTTATACAGCGAACATTCGGTCATGTTTTAAAATTACCATTAGCTTTTTTTGCCAAACGCTCCACCGCCGCACTGCACAAACAGATTGACCAGAGTCAAGAAATTTCAGCTACAGTTACCCATTTTACAAAAGATATTTTTCCCGAAGTGGTGAGCCTGATAGGAATAATTAGTATAATGTTTTGGCAAAACTACGTACTGGCATTACTGGCATTGTCTATTGTTCCATTTTACCTGTGGATTACCATAAGGTCAACAAAAAAACTGGAGATGAGCTTATCGGGCTATTATGAAAAATGGGAAGAAGTTTCGTCAAGGATGCAGGATGCATTGGGTGGAATCAAAACAGTAAAACTTTCGGGGGCTGAAGAAAGAGAAATGAACAGGCTTGATGAACAAACCGGCGGTGCTTACAAAGATTATATAAAGCGTTCATTTCTTTCGCATAAATATTCATTTTGGCAAATACTGCTTACGCACCTGGCAAGTGCACTGGTATTGAGTTACGGTGGATACCTTGCCTTGCATCATAAATTAACACCAGGTGATGTAGTGATGTTTGTTGCTTACTTAGATATGCTTTACTCTCCAATTGATAACCTTGCAGAAATATGGGCAGAAGTACAACAAAATGCAACATCCGTGGCAAGGGCTTTTAAACTGCTTGATATAAATGCAGAAGAAAAACACGGAAAGGAATTGCAGTTAAACAAAGGCCGTGTTGAATTTAAAAATGTACAGTTTGGTTATAACTCCAACAGGCAAGTATTAAAAGGTTTAACCTTTACCGCTGCCCCTGGAAAAGTAACAGCATTGGTGGGTACATCAGGTGCAGGTAAAACCACCACGGTGGATTTATTATTAAAATTATTTGAACCGCAAGGCGGAGAAATTTTGATAGACGGGCAAAAATTATCGGAGATGGATGATTCTTCGGTAAGAAGAAGTATTGGAATGGTTGCAGCAGACGGAGCTATCTTCCGGGGAACTTTAGCAGATAATATCCGGTATAAAAAACCCGAAGCCACTGATGCAGAAGTGGAAGCCGCCGCTATTGCCGCAGGTATGCAGGTTACTTTGCAAAGGCTGCCCGAAGGATTGAAAACATTGGTGGGTGAAAGTGGTTTTGGGCTATCCGTTGGTGAAAGGCAAAGAGTGCAGATAGCAAGGGTGATTGTTGACAAGCCTAAGATTTTAATAATGGATGAAGCTACTGCCAATCTGGATTTTGCCACGGAAGCAGAAGTGAAGAAGACCATTGATGAAATAAGAAAAGAAAATACAGTGATTGTAATTGCTCACCGATTTTCAATGGTGAAAGATGCAGACCATGTAATTGTTTTAGACGAAGGGCAAGTAGCAGAAGAAGGAACACCGGAAGAACTGATTGAAAAAGGAGGATGGTTTGCAGATTTCGCTAACGCCGGTGATGATGAGGAAGAGGAGGAAGAGGAGAAAGATGAAGAAGAAAAAACAGAGGAAGAAACACAGGAAGAGGATAGCGAAGATGAATAATTTATAATAATTAAATCATTTTTTATGGAACAAAAATCAAGCATCAAAGAAAAAATATGGCCATTTCTTGCTGGTGTCAGTAGTGCATTGGTAATGATACTGGCATTTTTTATCCCCTCCTTACAGGATCAATGGGATCGTCATCAATCAAGAAAGATTATTAATCAGTATGAA
>JBKJIX010000199.1:0-2736 GCA_046598205.1 Chitinophagaceae bacterium | reverse complement strand
CTGCTCGCAGCTTTTCCCTAAATTGCATCAATGGCTTCAAAGTTCGGACTCTTTACCAAACGATTTTTTATTTACATCAACATTGTTGTGGTGTTCCTTTTCCTGCTCTCCTGCCTGGTGCCTTATCTTAACCCGCAACGATGGTGGGTCATCGCAGTTCTTGGTTTGGGGTTTCCCATATTACTGTTACTCGTTATTTTTTTCGCCATAGGATGGCTTATGCTGTTAAGGCCCCGCTATGCAATTATTTCAGCCATAGCTTTGCTATTGGGTATTAAAAGTATCACTGTGTTTTTTGCTTTTCATAATAACCTTTCATTTGATTATAAAAAAGAGCCATCAACAATCCGCATTGCATCGTGGAATGTGGCCCGTTTTGTAGATCTCAAAAGAAACAGCAATAAAGGGAGCAGTATCAGGCTTCAAATGTTTGATCTTATCAAACAGCAGGATGCCGATGTACTTTGCATGCAGGAGTTTCATACTTCTATTGATTCTTCCTATTGGGATAATATAAAACCAATACAACAGGAATTGGGTTACCCTTATTATTATTTTTCTTTTGATAACGACGGCGACAATCATTATTACAGCTCCATTATTTTTTCCCGCTACCCGATAATTGATACGGGCAAGATCAGGTATCCAAGGCCTACCTTGCCGGATGTATTGCTGCATACTGATATTAAAGTGAATAAGGATACGGTCCGGGTTTTTACTACTCACCTGCAATCCCTGCAGTTTGGTAAGAGAGATTATGATAAAATTGATAAAATAGCCAATGCAAGGGATAGTTTGCTGGCCAACTCCCGCAGTATTTTGTCCAAATTGAAGAAAGGGTTTTCTTATCGCAGCATACAAGCCGACCTGGCCCATAAAATAATAAAAGACAGCCCCCATCCGGTAATAGTATGTGGCGACCTGAATGATGTTCCTAATTCCTATACCTACTTTACTGTTCGTGGTAGTATGCAGGATGCTTTTTTAAAGAAAGGCTTTGGTATAGGAAGAACATTTACAAGCCTTTCTCCCACACTTCGCATAGATTACATTTTTGCCGACAAGCATTTCAAAGTACAACAGTTTAAACGGGTGACTAAGAAATACTCCGACCATTATATGCTGGTAGCCGATGTGCAGTTAAAGAAATAGCCGGGAATGATTATTTTTGAAACTTATCAGCCTATATGAGTGACCTGAAAATATATAATACCTTATCAAGACAGAAAGAAGCATTTGAGCCGATTACCCCCGACCATGTGGGCTTATATGTGTGCGGCCCTACCGTTTACAGCGATGTACACCTCGGCAACTGCCGTACTTTTATTTCTTTCGATATTATTTACCGCTATCTCAAATATCTGGGGTATAAAGTAAGGTATGTAAGAAATATAACCGATGCCGGCCACCTGGAAGGGGACCGGGATGAAGGAGATGATAAGTTTTCCAAAAAAGCAAGGTTGGAACGACTGGAGCCAATGGAAATAGTGCAACGCTATACTGTGGGCTTTCATAAAGTGATGGAGATGTTTAACAACGAGCCACCAACTATCGAACCTACAGCCACGGGACACATTACTGAGCAAATCAAAATGGCGCAACAGATTATTGATAATGGTTATGCCTATGTGGTAAACGGTACTGTATATTTTGATGTAGAAAAGTATAACAAAGAAAAACCTTATGGCATACTTACCAACAGAAAATTGGAAGACCTGCTGGAAGGAACAAGAGAACTTGGCGGACAGAATGAAAAAAAGGGGCGGCTCGATTTTGCACTTTGGATAAAAGCCGGGCCCGAACATTTAATGCAATGGCCATCACCCTGGGGCATGGGTTTTCCGGGCTGGCATATTGAATGCTCAGCTATGAGTGAAAAATATCTCGGAAAACAATTTGATATACATGGCGGCGGAATGGATCTTGCCGCTACACATCATACCAACGAGATTGCACAATCGCAGGCTTGTTACAAAACATCTCCTGTTCGTTATTGGATGCATACTAATATGCTTACGGTGAACGGGGTAAGAATGAGTAAAAGTGCCGGCAATGGATTTTTGCCGGAAGAATTATTCAGCGGTTCACATCCCTTGCTGGCAAAAGCCTATTCGCCGATGAATGTCCGGTTCTTTATGCTGCAAACTCATTACCGTAGTACATTAGATTTTAGCAATGAAGCATTACAAGCGGCGGAAAAAGGACTGAAGCGTTTATGGGAGGCGTATGAAACGTTGACAGCCTTTGTTGCTGAAAACGGACAACCGACACCTGAGAACGTCATTAACATAGACCTTGATACAAAAGTAAAAAAACTCGTAGCTGAATTCGACGAGCACATGAGTGATGACTTTAATACTGCCAGGGTATTGGCCAGTATGTTTGAACTGGTACCCATTATCAATTCAATAAAAGATAAAACAATACCCGTTTCAGCTTTGTCTGCGGATACAGTAACATTGCTACAATCAAAATTTAAAAGCTATCTCGAAGATGTGTTTGGATTAAAAGCAGTGAATGAAGCAGATAATGCCAAACTACAAGGGGTGATGCAATTGCTGATAGACATTCGCAAAGAAGCGAAGGGTAAAAAAGATTTTGCTACGTCTGATAAAATAAGAAACCAGCTAACACAGGTAGGCATTAATATTAAAGATGAAAAAGACGGAGGCATGAGCTGGTCAGTAGAATAGTAAAACAGGGTTTAATTTTATTTGTTTACCCAATCTTTTCATG
>JBKJIX010000215.1:0-15066 GCA_046598205.1 Chitinophagaceae bacterium | reverse complement strand
AAAAAAAATGGGGCCAGAATAGAAATTCAGCCCCGTTTTTAAAATCCAATATCCTATGAAAAACCGAGACGAAAATACAACTTAAATCTGATTTTCCTATAGGACTTTTACGATTTTGAAAACTTTTTTTTAATTTATTTTGAATAACTTATGATAACAAAAAAGCCCCGTAAACAGGGCTTTTTAATAAGTTTAAACAGAAAGTATCGTATTAATACGACCAGAGGTCCTGCTCAAAATTGAATATTTTTTCTTTGATATTATCTCCTTCCAGCAAAGCCAGGATCGGGTCTTTAATAAATGATCTGATATTTTTATTAGCTGGGTTGTCAAGTGAAGATTTTACAATATAGCTGCTGAACATGCGGCTTTCAAAAAGCTCTTCCCATGTCATACGGCTTTGTCCCATGTTCTTAGAGTTATACACTTCATACTTTGCAAGTGTTGGCCTCAAATCTGGATAGTACACCCAGAACATTGGAGAAACACCTCTTTCTTTTCCATTTGGTAAATAAAGGGTCTTAAGGGGGCATATTCCAAGAATACGGCAAAACATTCTGCTTGATTCACGGTCAAATACCCACTCTTCTTTTATACGAATTTTGGTAACACTTTTAGCATCAAAACTATTACGGGTTACAACATACCGTACAATAAGACTGGGATCATTAGGATCCGTTTGTGCAACGGTATCTGCAGACCCGGTTGTAAGTAACTGAATTGAAGAAAGGGGCATCGGTGTTGTAAACCGGTCATCAGAAGGATCAAAAGCGGTTACCTCTCCTGCATTCACAGCTTTGAGCAACATATCTATAAACATCTGGCTTCCGTTATCGTCGGTTGTCTCGTACTGAAAAACTTTATTCATTTTTTCACGGAGATCCAACTCACGCCATACTTTTTCTGCATAAAGGGCATCATCCCAGCGGAGATGCTCATATGGCAGTGGTGTTCTGGCAGTCAGGGTGCTTTTATCAAAAGCAGCATCCTGACGAAGCGATTTTTTTGCTCCGTTATCTGTAAGCCCACTGGAATCATTCACGATAGGAATATTTCCATAAGGATTATATCCCGAAGGCTGAACAGTATTATTGTTTTGTTGCTGAGTGTTTGGTTTGCCGGTTGTATCAGCAGGTGTAGTACCTGTACTAGTTCTTCTTCTTCCGGTACGCTGTGCATCAGCACTTTGCACCAGCAAAAGAATGGCAAGTGAACATAAACAACTTTTAGCAATGATATTTTTCATTTCCGCTGAATTTTACTTTATATAATATATCAGACCCGGTATCTTCCTTACTTTACCATCAGGACCTTGAGCTCTTACATCATCAACAGTTAAGGTTCTACCAGGAGCCAGACTCTTCATTACATTTAACGCAGGACCGTTGAACATGTTGCCCTGAACGGCAGCTTCTATAATATCGCCATCAGCATTGTCAGCCGCAATCCTATAGCTTACTACCTGGTATTTAATATCTAATGGGAAATCTTTGATAAAAGCTCCCACACCAGTCTGTGCCCTTGCCTGGCCTGCAGACATATTCTCATTACTCATTACCCCGCCAATTGTTGCAACTGGGTCAGGTATATTTCTTACACGGAAGGGAAAACTTGAAACTTTGCCATCCACAGTTACATTGATTGTACAATCGTTAGTTGGAGATGTTACAGATGCTATGTACTTGCCAGCACCTGTTTTAGAAATGCTTCCACCGCCACCACTGATAGATACCTGCACTTTTTCATCGCCGGCACCACTTGCAGCAATTGTTACTTTATTCTGCCAGCCGATATATAGTACATTCATTTCATCAAGTGCTACAGAAGCTCCACTAGGTGAGGCTACAATATATTCAACATTTGCTTCTTTTACTTCTTGCTTACCAGTTACCTGATTTAAAAAGCTGATTCTTACAGGAACTGTATGAGAGCCAACACCATTGGCAGTAATCGGATATTTTGCAAATCCTTCTTCTCCAATTGAAACACTTGCACCATTAATGGTAATGGATGGAGCAGAGCTTTTGCTATAAGCACCAATGCCTGCAGTAATTGTTATTTCCTGACCCGGCATTGCATAATTGGTGCTTTGCCCTACTATAGCGGCATAAGAGTCAAAAATAACTTTTACCTCTCCCACTTTTGTATGACAAAAAGCAACAATCTTGTTTTCCGCTGTCTTAATATCATTCTGAAACTTACTTAATATAGTAAGACCAGCTACAGTTGGCACCATACTGAAATAAGCAATTTCCCATGGTTTAGTTTTTCCATCCTGGCCGGGAGGGTTTGAAAGATCAATATTTAATGACTTCTCAAATTCTGTTTTAATAGCAGAATCAATCCCAAGAATGTCGGTTTTATACTTGCTAAGAGCAGCATATAACTTCTTTGCTTCTCCTTCTTCAACCATAAGTTTCGTAACAATGCTTTGATTTCCTTCATCGTATTTTGTAGGGTCGCTGGCAGTTGCTCCTGCAAGTGTCAGAATTTTGCTTTTTAGCGTCCCTATATAATCATATAAAGCCTTTGAAGTAGCAACAGCCTGCTGTGCTTTTGGAAACCAAATATTAGCTCTTTCTGAAGTATTAGGGTCTGTTTTCTTGTCCTCCAACGATTTCATAATCGTTATAGTTGAATTATTAACAGTTGTATTTGTATTCTCTAAGCTGCGGTTTACCGTTTTAAAGGCGTTAAGAATTTCCGCTGAGATGTTCAATGCCAACATAGCTGTTAAAAACAGGTACATTATATTGATCATCTTCTGCCTGGGTTCTTTAGGTAAAGACATGGAAATTTGTGGTTTTTAATTTAGTAATAGTGGCTTCCTTTTGCTTCACGGATATGGATTGGGTTCTTTGATTCTTAGCTGCGGCCTTGCATGGCAGTTAACATGTTTCCATAGATACCATTCAGACGACCCAAGTTGGTAGCGAGGCTTCCAATCTGCTCCTGCACTTTCTTAGCATCTTCGGCACTGTTAAGCATTGAAGCAGAAGTTTCAGAAAGTTTACCGTAGAATGCATTTAATGCTTTCAGGTGGTTATTACTTTCCTGTAATTCCAGTTCATATATAGTGTTAAGTGAAGACAGGTTCTTTGTCAGCACTTGTATCTGATCATGGAAGTGTTTGGCTCCTTCTGTAGCCTGATTGAAAGCTCCAACAGTACCTGCTGCAGTTAGATAAGCATCTTTTACTTTATCAAGGTGACCGGTTACTTCTCTTGTTTTAGCAGCAAAATCAGAAGTAGCTGCTACGGTATCTGTAATACCGTTTAAACCGATAACGGTTGTATTCAATTGTTTGAAGCCATCACCCAGACGCTTCATCGTATCAGGGTTAATGTCGGCTTCCGCCATCATTTTATCCATAGCACCAAAAGCTGCTCTTGATTTTGCACCAGTTACAGAAAACTGTTCTTCATCATGCGAGGCATCTTTAACAGCCGGATAGTATGCATACAAAGCACCGTATACAAGGAATACTACTGCTTCAGTTCCTAATCCTGCTTTAAGCCAAAAATCGGCATCGGGTGCATGAAGGATTTTTTGGAGGGCACCCCAAATTACTACTGCGGCACCGACTGAAACAAATACGTCTACAAGTTTGCTTATTTTGGAAGGAATAGCTGCTGCCATAAATTAGATTTTAAAGTGGTTTTAGGTTGAATATTAATTAAGTAAGAAAGTAATGAGAGGACAGGGCTTATTTTACTGTCCTCACAAATAATTTATTAAATAGAATTGTTGAATGTCAATTTTACTTTTTGCCTTTGGTTGGCGCAGCAGGCAAATCAATTACACAACGGAAGCCAATATAAGATTTGGTTGAATCCTGGTACTCATAAGTGCTTGTACCGGTTTGAAGATAGTAACCAACATCTTTCCAGCTACCGCCACGAATTATTTTACGCTTCATAAGGGGGGGGTCATCATCTTTTGCATTCCAGCGAACATCCGGGTTCATATCATGCTGAAAGTTGTTACGGCCTTCATAATAGATAGAAGAAGTCCACTCAGCCACATTACCAGACATGCAGTACAGACCATAATCATTAGGCCAGTAAGCATCGGCACGAACTGTGTAGAAACCGCCATCTTCAGGATAATTACCACGACCAGGTTTGAAGTTGGCCATCAAACATCCTTTTTTATTTCTCAGGTAATAGTTACCCCAGGGGAACATTGATTGTGAACGACCGCCACGTGCTGCATACTCCCACTGTGCCTCTGTTGGCAGGCGGAAGTCTGATTCCTGTGATCTTTTTTTGCTGTCTAACCAGGTATTTAAGAGATGTGTCCTCCATTCGCAAAAAGCGGTAGCCTGTTTCCAGTTTATCCCTACTACAGGATAGTTACCGAAAGCAGGATGAGAGAAATATCTTTTTGTCATTGGCTCGTTGTAAGAATAAGCAAAGTCACGAATCCAGGCCAATGTATCTGGGGAAATAGGGGTATCTTTTTTGATAATGAACTTAGAACGGGGTTTGCCGGCATTTTCTCTTTTGGCATTCTCTTTCAAATCATGAATTTCTGAGTGGAAGATCAGCTTGGAAGCATCAATCTCTTTTTTGCCATTAAGCCTGTCTTCGGGAGTAAGAATCAAATCCGTGTTACCAAGCTGTTCTATTGATTTTGGATCACTCCATTTGAAAGTTTTCATTTTTACCTGGTCAACATATTCTATACCGTCAGCACCGGCTTTTACAAAACCAAGCTTACGGGCAGCGACAGAGTCACGAACCCAGGTTACAAACTGACGATACTCGTTATTGGTAATTTCAGTGGCATCCATCCAAAATCCGCTAATAGATACAGAACGGTTACGGGCACTGAATGCATAAGCAGGATCCTCATCACTTGGACCCATGTGGAATGTACCCTGAGGAACATACACCATACCCGGAGGCTTTGGAAGGGAGTACTTGCTTCCGGGAGCAATACCATGCAACTGACCATCATTAGGCAGACCTCCGCCTTTTCCGTCTTTCTTTTTCAAAATTCCACAACTGGCCAACAGTACCATGCAGGCGGCAGTAGATAGGGCATAATAAAGGTTTCTCATTTTCATACACTTAAACACTTAAAGGGTATTGGGCAAATATAATGTTTTGAACTATTCTCTGACACAAGGTTATAATTTATTTTTTCAAATCAAAGCGTACATTTCGAGGTAAATTTCAAACGGTGGTCGGGTTCGATTTATTGTATTACCTCAAAATTAATTAGTGTTTTTGGGGGTTGTTTATCAGCGATATAAGGTCTTTTGCAGAAAATACGGGATTCCGGCAAGTGTAATTACGGCATAGATAAATTTTGGGGGTATTTGTTACAAGTTTTTCAGCTAATAATGGGTATGTAGAATCCCCAGTTTTGGAAGCCATCAATACCCGTTGTGGGATGTATTGGCGGAGCAATTCGGTATAAATAATTGAAAAATCGGTCCCAACAACTGCAATTTCGTTCGTTCCGGCAATCATTTCCTGCAGCAGGCAGGCCCAATTTCCAAACGATGTGGGATATCGGGTAATGGCCCTGCCCAGCGAAGAAATCATATCAACACTTCTTTGTCCCCATCCTTTTTTATCAAACAGGATTGAAAGATGGTGAAGGTTATAAGCCATTATCGAGTTGCCGGAAGGCACTGCACCATCATAAACTTCTTTTTTTCGAACGATAACATCTCTTTGTGCTGACGGAGTATAAAAGAAGAAGCTGGTGTCTGTCTCACTGAAATTTTCAATAACAAAATCTGTAATGGCCTTTGCTTTTGCCAACCATTTTGTATCGGCAGTTATTTCCTGCAAATGAATTAACGCCTGAATAAGAAACGCATAATCATCTAAAAATGCAGGGTACTTTGCTATATCTTCTTTCCAGGTATGATGAAATTCATTTTCCTTTTCCCCTTTGAAATTAGTCAGTAGAAATTGCATATTATCTATGGCTATCTGGCGATAGGCTTCATTGCCCGTTGCTCCGAAAGCCTTGCTGCAGGCGGTGTTCATTAAAGCATTCCAACCAAGAATAATCTTATCATCTAATGAGGGGCGAATTCTTTTACTGCGTTCCTCAAATAAAATTTTTTTCGTTTTACTCAATACTTCTTTCAAATCGTCAACATCAATATTTTTTTCCATTGCGAAATTTTCAATCGCTTTTTTTGTCCTTAGAATATTGACATGTTCCCAATTTCCATATTCAGACACGTCAAAGTAATCGCAAAAAATGGGAGCATCTTTACCCAATAGTTTTTTTATTTCTTCTATACTCCACACATAAAATTTTCCTTCTACTCCTTCGCTGTCGGCATCTAATGCCGCATAAAACCCTTGCAAAGGATGAAGCAATTCTCTTTGTACAAATTCCATTGTTTCCTCAATGACTTCCCTGTACCTGTAATTGGTTGTCAACTGGAAGGCTTCGCTCAAAACCGAAACAAGCAATGCATTATCATACAGCATTTTTTCAAAATGCGGTGCTAACCATTCAGTATCGGTTGAGTAACGGGCAAAGCCGCCACCAACCTGGTCGTAGATGCCGCCTTCTATCATTTTATCCAGTGACAATAAAGCTTGCTGTAAGGCAGCATCATTTTTTGTAACATGATAATACCGCAGTAAAAATTGAATGGAGAATGTTTGTGGAAATTTAGGAGCTTTTCCAAAACCTCCCCACTCCCTGTCAGCCGATTTCATGAGATTCTGAAAAATTTCGTCAGCTTTATCAGCAGTGAAGATTTCTTCTTCAACCACCTTTTGAATGCCAAAAGAATTGGATTGCAACAGATGTGCCGTCAGGTTTTCAGCTTGTGCGTCTATTTCATGTCTTCTTTCCCGAAAAGCCTGCACAACACCGAGCAGTGTTTCCTGCCAGGATGGACGGTTGTAGGCCTTTTGAGGAGGGAAATAAGTGCCTCCATAAAAAGGTTTAGCCTCTGGAGTTAAAAAAACATTTAAAGGCCAGCCGCCGCCGCCGGTCATAGCTTGTACTGCATCCATGTAGATATGGTCAAGATCAGGTCTTTCCTCCCGGTCTATTTTGATGTTGATGAAGTTTTCATTCATCATTGTTGCAGTTGCTTCGTCTTCAAAACTCTCCCGTTCCATTACGTGGCACCAATGGCAGGCCGAATAACCAATACTCACCAGGATAGGTTTGTTCTCTGCCTTTGCTTTTTTCAATGCCTCCTCTCCCCACGGATACCAGTTTACAGGATTATGTGCATGTTGTAGCAAATAAGGGCTTGTTTCATTTATCAATTGATTGGTAAAGGAGTGCATGTATAAAAATTAGTATGGCTTTATTTTACTCATTTATTATAACCATTTTGTCAGAATATAAATTAATAAGCCAACAGCACCTCCCACCAATGTGCCATTGATACGAATAAACTGCAGGTCTTTTCCTACTTCCAATTCTAATTTCTCACTCAATTGTTTGGAAGGCCAGTTGGCTACTGTCTGGCTGATGAGTTCGCCGGCAGAATGCTTATACTTCATAATCAGTCGAAATGCCTGTACCTGTATAAAATGGTCAATACGCTGCTGACGAATAGGATCATTTAACAGCGAATTGCCAGCTTCTTTCAATGAGCTTTCAATATAACTATATATACCTGAATCCGATTTCTCAAGATCAGTTTCTATTTGCTTTTTCAGGTATTGCCACAGCATTTTGCTGTAGTCCTGTAAATGTTGCGGGGATAACAATTCGTTTTTAAGCTGTGTTATTTTATCTGCCCATTCACCACCCTGTTGCATATCTGTAGCTATTTCCTGTAACTTGATGCTGAGGTTTTTTCTAACCTGATGTTTTTTATCTGCAGCAATTTCTTGCATGTACCTGATGCCTCCATTGGTAATTTTTTCGGCAATCATATTATCAACAAAGCCCGGTATCAGAAAATGGCTTTCATCTTTTACCTTTTGCTTTACCATATCCCTGTTTTTTTCCAAAAAATCGCCAATATGGGTAGCTAATATAGTGATCCAGTCCTGGTGTACCTCATCCGCAATAATTTTTTGTAACCCGTCTCCTACTATTTTGTGAACGGGTATTTTTTCAATCAATCCGATTGCCTCGTTCGAAATGATGCGGCTCATTTCCGCATCATTCAGTTTTAAAAGTCCGTCTTTTAATATCCTTATTATTTCTGCTGTTACCCGCTGCCTGTTTTTCTCCTCTAGCAATAATTCGGCAAGCCGTGCGGCTACCTGCAATTTTTCAAGGCGGGGCTTTATAGTAGCTGCTGTTAAAAAATTATCTGTGACAAAACTGCCAAGATTATCACCAATTTTTCCTTTGCTTGATTCGATGAGATTTGTATGTGGTATAGGAATACCAAACGGATGCCTGAATAAAGCCACCACCGCAAACCAATCGGCCAATGCACCAACCATACCGGCTTCTGAAAATGCTTTTACATACCCGGCCCATGCCTGTTGTTTAAAAAACACTTCACAAATCACATAAATGGCTGCCATACTCAAAAACAAAGAAGTTGCAAACCATTTAAACCGTTTAAGCTGAGCTTTTTTATCCATACAGATAATCTATCTTTCAAATTTAGTTACTAAATGCGCTGCTTAACTAAAACAAAAAGGGTACCTGATAGATACCCTTCCTGAATTATATAATAAAAAAAATTTTACTTCTTCTTTATCTTGGCTGCTAAAAACTGCTCCAGTGCTGCTACCATACTCGGCATCAGGGGTTGTGGTGCTTTTATTTCCAGTTTTAACCCGGCTTCTTCAATGGCTTTGGAAGTATTATTGCCAAAGGCACCGAGTACAGTTCCATTTTGCTTAAACTTTGGCATATTATCAAACAAACTCCTGACACCGCTTGGAGTAAAGAAACATATAACATCATATTCGGTTTGAGTCAATATTTCTTTTACATCGCTACTCACACTTCGATACATAAAAGCAAGAGTAAACTCACAATTATTGTTTTTTAACCAGTTTACTATTTCATTATCCTGCTGATTTTCGGAACATACATACAAAAACTTTTCGTTGCCCTTATGCTTGTTGATAACATCAAACATGCTTTTATTGGTACCATCGGAACCGTAAAACACTTTCCGTTTCCGGTAAAGGATAAATTTCTGAAGATAGAGAGCTACCGCTTCGGTAATGCAGAAGTATTTTGTATCCTGCAAAACACTGACTTTCATTTCCTCGCAGGTGCGGAAGAAATGATCAATAGCATTCCGGCTGGTAAAAACCACCCCTGTATAATTCTGAATTTCAATTTTTTGCTTGCGGAAATCCCTGGCAGGTATGCCTTCGAGACGGATGAAAGGGTGAAAATCGAGTTCCACGTCGTATTTTCTGGAAAGCTCAAAGTACGGCGACTTTTCACTTTCAGGTCTCGGCTGGGTAATAAGGATTTTCTGTATTGCTTTGGCCTTTTCACCGGCCTTGTTAACCCCGTTTTTAATCATGTTCGGTTCGGCTAAAGTTGGCGGCAAAGTTAAGCAGTTATCCTGAAAAACAACAACAAACCCTTGTAAACCAGCAAAAGAGGTGCAATTTCAAAAGCACAGAGATATAAAAAGAAATGAAAAGGATTGACTTTGACTTGATTACGAACCGCTGCATACGTTAAAATAAACCGATATACCAGCAAGCTAATTACCAGGCACCATGATAAGGTGAGACCAACAGAATAGACATCCCCGAGTGAAAAAGCTAAAACAATAAGAAATGGCAGCAGCAGAATGCCCATCATTTTATTGACAATAAAAACAATAAAGATATAGGAGTCGGCAGCTTCTTTCATACTAAATAACCAGCCGCAAACTTTTAACCCGATAAACTTGATAAAATAAGCTGCCGATAAACCGAGACAGCAATAAAAGAATAAAAGCCAGAAATTATCAACCGGGTTTAAGTCAAAATGCTGGAGCAAAAACGTAATGTATAAACCTCCGCTTATAACAAAAAAAAAGTTTAACAATAAGGAGGGTAATGGTGTTTGCGTCAACTGCTCTCTTATTTGCCGCTGTTTAAGTGTTGTCCGGAAAAAAAGGCGAAAGAGGTCCCCAAAGTATTTTGGAAAAGCTCTTTTCAAAACAGCAAATACAATAAAAAGCAATACAAGCAGGTAAAACAACGGCTCTTTCCCATTAACCCTTCTTAGATCTGACTTGGGAAAAATTGCCGGTTTTGTTTTAAATGCAAACCAGGGATGATGATTCAATACCTCCCAGCCAAACTGAGATGAGGAAAAGGAAATATCCGGGCTCATTGTCCAGGCAGAATCGTTCGCTGGTCGTTTTGAAAGCAAAGTGGTAATTGGGGTATTGGGCAAAGAATCTTTTTGAAGTGTTGTATTCTTACTTGTTAGTGAATCAGTGACCAGGGTGCCTGTTGTATCAGCAGGGGTTTGAGCAGAAGCTGTTTCGGCAAAAAGGAGAAAAAATGATATTACATGAAAAAGGTACTTCACTATTCTTAGTAGCTGCAAAAGTATTGAAGTGGCCTTCTACTTCGTTAAGGATTTTTAGAAATAATTGACAAACCCGAAATGTATTTTGGATTGGCGCAAGTTAAACTCCCTGTCATTTCTTTTTCCAACAGCCCAGGCAAGATTAAATACACCAGCTTTGGTTTCAAATGCAAGACCGACACCAGTTCCAAAATAAGTATAGTTTATTTTTTTTCGCTGGCCATTATCCTGACCCCAGCCGCCGTCTGCTAACAAATAGAAAAATGAATTTTGTCCGACTAAATAACGATACTCCACCGTGGCAATAGCAAACTGAGACAAGTATTCACTCTCTTCATCAAAACCTCTCAACAATTTATAACCCCCTAATTGAAATAGTTCGTTCCGGAAAATATTACCACTTTGAAACATACCTGCGTTGATGGCTGTTTTGATGGTGCTTCGCAGATTACCTAATGGGAAATATTTAGCTGCCGTTGCCCTAACTCTTAGTTGGTAAGTTTTCAATTTTACTGTGTCATACAGTCTTTCAAAATCAAACGTTGGGTTGGCAGGATCTTTCAAATCAACTATTTCATTATTCTTCTTCAATTTTTTTGTACCAATTGATGTAATGATACGAAACTCATTCCCTTTTTTAGGATTGAGGCGATAATCGGTATTATTAAAATCATAATCAAGCCCAATGTTAAAAGAACTTACATCAGCCACATCAGGCAACCGGCGGGTTTGAATGATTAACGGACCGTTGATAGCCCCCTGGTTGACGATAGTTTGAACCTGTTGTATAAAAAGTTTACCCGACTGATTGGTATTTAAAATGTACTGTGCTCCCAATTGCAGGTTTACATTTACAAAAGAACTGTCCTTTCGAAAAATATCGAATGAAAAATCCAATCCTACCGGCGAATTAAAAAGAAAAGGGTGCTGGTATATTAAATTGAGTCGCTGTGATTCTACCTGCAACGCCTGAAAATTCAACCCGATTGTTTCGCCGGCACCTAACGCATTTTTCAGGTTCAGATTCCCTTCACCGGTAATCAATAATTTTTTAGATGCCAGTTGGTTATTATTGGGCAAAAAACCAATAAGAATATTTATCTGGCTGCTTTTTTTTTGCCGGAGATACATATTTAACACGGAGCCGGTGCCAAGCATAGTCAGGTCTGCTGGTTTTTCTTCTTCTATATAAGTTAGTTCTCTTATCTTTTTATTTATACGTATCAGTTTTTCTTTATTGTAAATACTCCCGTTAGAAATATCAAGATACCGTTGCAAGTAGTTGTTGGAGATTTTTGCATTCCCATACAAACGAATACTGTCAATTTTATACAACGGCCCCTTATTTGCTTTCAGCAAGGCTGAAACTTTATCACCTTCAAGACTCAGGCTGTCAAGATAAACCCTCGCAAATGGATAACCCGTATTTTCCAAATGATTTAAAATTCTTTCTTCCCATACTTGCACCTGGGTAAAATCAATCGGCTTATCAGCGAACATTTTTTCCCGCCAGCCAATAGCATCAAGAATTGGCAACTCGATATTTTTTGCATCTAATTGTGCCCATAGATAAAGTTTTCCTACAAACAATACAATGCGGGCAGATGCAGGATCAAAACGCAGGCTGTCAATAGAAGCAGTAACATACCCTTTTGATTGAAGATAGCCGGAAAGTTTGTTGATATATTCTATGCAGGCATTAGCTGAAGCAAAGGAGGTTTGCAAACTGGTTTTTGAAATAATAGTAGTAGAATCCATATCTACTCCCCTTACATGAAGGCTGTAGTTGTTCTGTGCCGATGTATAAATACTCAGCAACAAGAAAGGAAGCACCGATATTTGCAGTCTGAATTTTCTCACCTGAAAGCAGGATATTGTTTTGCCGGTAAGTCAGGAAAAAGGTAACTTAATGATGGACTAAAATCTTCCCGACTTATTTTCTTTCCGGTTTTAATTGTATTCATTTCAGTAAAATTATTCATTAAATCGCAAATAAGTTGGCTGGTATTTATATTCATATTCCTTTTTGCAAACAAGCCTGCCACTATTGTAATTTTCATTTCGCTACTTCTTTGCATTACAAGAACGATTTTATCGCTGCTTTATTGAAAGAAATAGTACTTCAAAAAAACTATCTGAAAAACGAAATAGTAGAGACTATTTATTTCGGCGGAGGCACCCCTTCTTTATTGAGTATTGACGATTTAGTATTAATTATTGAAAAAATTAAATCGGTGTTTATTGTAGTAACCGGCGCAGAGATTACCCTGGAAACTAATCCTGATGATATTACAGATACTAAACTGGCTGAATGGAAAAAAGCTGGTATCAATCGCCTGAGCATCGGCATCCAGAGTTTTTTTGAAGAAGATTTAAAATGGATGAACCGGGCACATACTGTCAGCCAGGCAATCAGCAGCTTGCAATCAGCGATAAAGCAATTTGATAACATTACTATTGATTTAATATATGGCACCCCGCAACTAACAAACGAAAAGTGGAAACATAATGTTGATACAGCCATTTCATTAAATATTCCTCACCTCTCCTGCTATGCATTAACGGTGGAACCAAAAACCCCATTAGATAAAATGATAAAACAGCACAAAAGTGAAGACATTAATCCTGATAAGCAATCAGAGCAATTTCTATTGCTGATGCAATGGGCGGAAGAAGCTGGTTACGAACATTATGAAATTTCCAATTTTGCTAAACCTGGTTGGCGAAGCCGTCACAACTCTTCTTACTGGTCCACAGGAGCCAGTGGCCAAGGGAAAAATTATCTTGGACTTGGGCCTTCTGCTCATTCATTTAACGGAACATCCCGGCAGTGGAATGTTTCGAATAACAACAATTACATTGCGTCAATCAACAAAGGAATTATTCCATTAGAAAAAGAATTGCTGACCGAAACTCAAAAGCTGAATGAATACATCATGACTTCTTTGCGAACAATAGAAGGAATACAACTGCAAGTTGCGAGCAATGAGTTGCGAGTTTCGAGTAAAGAATTATTGAGGAAAAGTCAAAAATTTATTGATTCAGGATTAATGAAGCTGGAAAACAATTCGCTTATCCTTACAAGAGAGGGAAAACTATTGGCTGATGGAATTGCGGCTGAATTATTCTCTTAAGCTTTACTTATCCATTGAATAATAATAGTCAATGCACAACCTACTGCCACTAATGAAGTAAGGATAAAACTGAACCACTTAATGGGATAAGGTTTTGTACTGCCTTCCTTTTTGCCATTCTCCCATTTCTTAAACTCCAGTACATTCATAACAATAAGGATTACAGAGGCAATTAAAAAAAGAACCTGGAAAAACTTTATCATGAGGCAACTAATTTATTACCCGTGAAGTTAAAGTTTTTGATGAAAATGCTTCCAGTAATCATACAACTGTTTTCCTAGCACCATTATTAAAATGGCAGCCGGGGCAAATCCATGGTACGAAATAGGCATAAAAAAAGTTTAGGGTTTGGAGTTTATGGTTCTCACAGAATGAAGACCCCTCCTGTTTGTTCCACTTACTATTTTTACTTACTTCTCAGACCAACACCTGTTCTATTCGTTTAAAGGCTTCGGAAGGTTTTGCATCCTCCCAGAGTATTTTATAGACCGCTTCGGCTATCGGGATTGCTGCATCTACTGACTTATTTATATTATAAATACATTTTGATGCATTATAGCCTTCGGCCACCATGTTCATTTCGCTTTTTATGGTTGCAACTGACCGACCTTCGCCTATCATTTTACCAAAACTCCGGTTGCGGCTGTGCAGTGAGTAACAGGTTACCAGCAAATCGCCGAGATAAACGGAAGCGGCATAATTAGGGGTTTTACGATGGGTAATGGGGTCTTCACCTTCATGTTCCCCAACTGTAATATGTTCGACACCAAATTTTTTAAGGAATCCGGCCATTTCATCGGCTGCATTAGCGATATAAACACTGAGAAAATTATCGCCATACCCAAGACCATGTGCAATACCTGCACCAAGTGCATAAATATTCTTTAATACTGCGGCATACTGAACCCCCAGTATATCATGGTTAACGATAGTGCTGATATAATTATTGCTAAAATGAGAGGCGATTTCTGAAGCAGTAGTTATATCGGTTCCCGAAAAAGTGAGATAAGATAATTTCTCCTCAGCTACTTCTTCTGCATGACAAGGACCCAACACAGCAAAATAATCCTCCAATGGAACACCAAACTTCTTTTGCAACCAGTAGTTCAACAAAATATTTTTCTCCGGCAACAATCCTTTAATGGCCGATACAACTTTCTTTCCTGCCCAATCCCCGGGTTTAAAGTGCTCTAAACTCTCTTCCGCATAAGCTGAAGGAATAGCAATCACCAGCACATCTGATTTTGCTACCACTTCTTTTATATCAGTTGACATGAAAAGCAGCGAGGTATCAAACTTTGCCAAACTCAGGTAACCCGGATTGTTTCCTTTTTGCAGAATATGTTTAATTGTTTCCGCATTTCTTATCCACCAGTTAATAGAATGCTTCTTATCGGTAAGAATTTTTGCTAATGCTGTTGCCCAACTACCACTGCCAATGATGCCGAATGTCATAACTGAACTTTGTTTTTGT
>JBKJIX010000032.1:0-18050 GCA_046598205.1 Chitinophagaceae bacterium | reverse complement strand
AAGAATTCTACTTTACCAGTGTGAATATCATAAACAGCACCTACTATTAAAATTTCACCATTAAAATATTTACGGCTTAATACAGGTTCCAGTTCCCTGAGTTCGTTAACCTGTTCTAATACATTTTGACGTACTGCATTGTTTACCGGATCTCCCATCATATGAGATGATTTGGCAACTGCCGGTTTAATGGCATTGATAAGGGCAACTATATGCCCCGGTGGATTTTCTGGCCTGTCAACAGCTGCGGCCACAGCCCCACATTCTGTGTGTCCCAAAACAACAATCAGTTTAGACTTTAACTTTAGTACTGCAAATTCAACACTGCCAAAGGAGGCTTCGGCAGATACCTGCCCTGCAGTGCGGATAATAAATAAGTCGCCAAAACCTTGGTCAAAAACCATTTCATTAGGCACCCGTGAATCGGAGCATGCAATAATTACAGCAAAAGGTGTTTGACCCGTTTCTAATTTTTTTATCATGCTGCTATCTTGCCGTGGCCGGATGGTTTTACCTTCAATAAATCTCCTGTTTCCCCCCATCAATTTTTGCAGCCCCACTCTTGGGTTTGCATAGGCAGAATCCCTGTTAATAATATAATGTTCAGCTCTCCATTTAGCAGAATCTATGACTGGTGCAGGTATCTCAAAGTTCGACTTTTTTTTATTTTTTTTATTTTGAGCGGATATATGTTGAATACTTGCCATTGCAAATACTATCAATAATATAAATTTCAGTTTCATTCTAAAATTGAGTTTGATTAGTTATAAAAATAAATGACCTTATTGTTAAACCTGAAATATATGCAATAGCAAGTTAAAAAACAGGCAGTTTTTTATTACTGCCTGATTATGGTTTTACTTCGGATTATTAATAATTAAAGTGTCCTCATAAAAAGTTACTTCGCCAGTTGTAATATCATGTGTGCCTCCCACTATACCAATTTGCCCGGCTTCAATCATTTCTTTTAAAATAGTACTACGTTCCATAATGGCCTGAACGGTTCTTTTTACATTGATGGTTGAAACTTTTTCAACAAATTCATCATTGCCGGAATTGCGGTTTTCCTTTACCGTGTTTTCATCATAAACTGCAGGCTGAATTTTACTTAACAAAGCAGTGAGGTTACCCATTTCCACATGGTCGCAGGCTCCCCTTATCGCACCACATTTTGTATGCCCTAATACAACTATTATTTTGGAGCCGGCTACTTTGCAACCAAACTCCATACTGCCCAATATATCTTCATTAATAATATTACCTGCAATACGAACGCTGAATACATCACCCAGTCCCTGGTCAAATATCAGTTCGGCAGATGTACGGCTGTCAATACAACTCAGGATAACTGCAAATGGATGTTGCCCATCCGATGTTTCATTTGCTTGTTGCAAGAGGTTGCGGTTTACTTTAAGATTATTTACAAACCTTTTGTTGCCTTCCTTAAGTAAGTTTATGGCCATAGAAGTAGTGATGGCTGCCTGCATTTCTTTAGTTAATGTTTTCATTATTTTGTTTTTTATTTTAATTAATGATGATATTATTTAGGTTCTATAAAATTGATTGTTTCAACAGTTATGTTTTTTGTTTTTGCATTTATTTTATAGTTCTGTATTATTTCTACAACATCGTATGCAATAGATTTTGAGTAGGTACAATCTATAATTACTTTTGAATTTTCCGGAATTACATCCAATGCCTGCAACACACTTGCTTTATTAAAAAATGAAACTTCTTGTGCCAGTATAAGGTGGTGTACTTCCTGTCCGTCCTCGGTAGTGATTGTCTCTTTCATGTGATGGGAATTACGATAACTGTGGCGCAGGGTATAAAAGATGCCCACTAATACTCCTATCGTAATGCCTTTCAATAAATCTGTTAAGAGGATGGCTACGACAGTGGCAACAAAAGGAACAAACTGCTCCCATCCCTGCTTATACATTTGTTTAAAGAGAGCTGGTTTGGCTAATTTGTAACCTACCATAAATAAGATAGCCGCTAAACTTGCCAGCGGTATCATATTCATTAGCCCGGCAATGGTAATGGCGCTGATTAATAAAAACATTCCATGCAGTATGGTACTCATTTTTGTTTTACCACCGAAAGTGATATTAGCGGTACTGCGTACAATAACCTGGGTGATGGGCAAGCCTCCAATTAAACCCGACACTACATTACCCAAACCCTGTGCCTTCAGTTCCCTGTTTGTTGGCGTAACTCTTTTATAAGGGTCCATTTTATCAGTGGCCTCTACACAAAGCAACGTTTCAAGGCTGGCAACAATGGCCAACACTATAGCGATTTTCCAAACTTCAAAATTTGTTATCTGCGAAAAATCGGGAAAAGTAAACTGGGTAAAAAACTCCGATAAACTATGTGCCACCGGAAGCTGTACTACCTGGTCTTTGGCCAGACTGAAATTTAATATTCCGTTCTGGTACATATAATTCATCACAATACCGAGAATAACCACCACAATCGGGCCTTGTATAAATTGAAATATTTTGTGCTTCTTGGTCAATACTTTATCCCAAAAAATTAATATGGCCAGTGATATGGCAGCAATGAGTAGTGCACCCGGCGTAATGGCATTGAATGCATTTGTAATAGCAGAAAAAGTATTTTCACCACCGACTTGAAAAAATGCATCATCGCCTTCGGCATCTTTATCATAGCCAATGGCATGCGGTATTTGTTTTAAAATAATCAACAGACCAATACCCGTAAGCATTCCTTTAATAACGGATGATGGAAAGAAGTACGCAATAAAACCTGCTTTGGCAAAGCCCATAATAAGTTGAAGAATGCCGGCAATAACAACCGCCAATAAAAAAGTCGGCCAGGAACCAAGCGTAGCAATAGAGGTTAAAACTATTACTGCCAGCCCGGCGGCGGGTCCGCTAACCCCCAATGGCGAACCGCTTGCAATACCTACTACTATGCCGCCAACAATGCCTGCTATAATGCCTGCAAACAGTGGCGCACCCGAAGCCAAAGCAATACCAAGGCACAGGGGAACGGCTACAAAAAAAACGACAATACTGGCAGGTAGGTCGCTTTTTAGCTCTTTAAACATATTTTTTTTCAGTTCCATAATCAGTTGTTTTAGGTTTTAGGTGGTGAAGATAGGAGTAATATTTTAAAAGATAGTATTACTATCTCATTAAATTGTAAAACTTTTAGGTACTTTTGTGTTGCGGCATATGGTTCAATATCTTTATCTGCATTTAAACCAACAAGTGCCACCATAAAACCGTAGCTAAAAAATGGAAGTACAACTACAAATAAAAATGAACGAAAAACTGTTTCTCCGGGATCCGGAGCAAACGGAACTGGGTAAGAAAATAATTCAGCACAGCATTCAGTTAATACATAAAAACGGGTTTGAATCATTCACTTTTAAAAAACTGGCAGAAGATATTGGTACAACAGAAGCTGGTGTATACAGGTATTTTGAAAACAAACACAGGTTGCTTATTTATATTACCGCCTGGTACTGGGGGTGGCTACAATACCGTGTAGTCTTTAACACAAACAATATTAATGACCCGGTAGTTAAACTTAAAAAAGTAATTAAACTGCTGGCTACTACAGTTGTGGATGATGATAAAACAATGCATATTAATGAAGGCCTGCTGCACCAGATAATAATAGCGGAAGGTTCAAAAGCCTATTTAACCAAGCATGTATCTGAAGATAATAAAGACCAGTTATTTAAACCCTACAAAGATCTTTGTGCTGTTATTGCTGATATTATTTTAGAGTGTAACTCCAAATATAAATATCCAAGGTCGCTGGCAAGCACTATTATTGAAATGGCACATTTTCAAATTTTTTTTATGAACAACCTTCCGTCACTGACCGATTTTGGTAAAACCAAAGATGAAACGAAGGTGGTTTCTTTTCTGGACGATTTGGTGTTTAGCAGCATAAGGAAAAAATAATTTTTTTTTTGGAAAGATGTAAGAATTACTTGATAGTTCGAACAAGGAATGGTCACGGTGCATTGACAAATGCAGCTCTTTTGTCCCGAAAGTATTCGGGATTGGCTTTGTGCCGGGGTTTTGTGCGCCTTGCAAATGTGCTGCAATGTGCGGGGTCTATTAGGGGCTCTGAATTGAATATCGTCGCCTGAGGTGTGCAGGATGTCGTTTTAGTGTTCCGTACAACTTCTAAATACTTTCGTACCGCTTCTTTCTTAAATCCATTTTAGGTTGATTTTGTGAACACGGTAGGTATTAATGAGGATATGATAAGGCGGTATGTGAAATATCAGAAAGGAGAGGAACGCAAAGAGGAAAATAACCAACAGGGCTTCGACTTCGATCTTTGAATTAAGCCTTTGGCTTCAACCATAAATCCACCTGCAAAGCAGGTGGTAATTTATTGATTTTAAAAATGGAACCAGAGCATCAGACCGCTGCTGCTTCCTCTTGTTTCCATTGCTTATCCAAATAGAAAGTTCCAAACGGAATAATAGAAGCAAGAAACGCCTTAGCCATCCAGCCAAAGCTTTTTTTAGTTTCTTCCTTTACGAGGTAGGCTAAAATAATAAAGCTGACAAAAAGCAATCCATGCAGTCCACCAACAATAGTAACAGCCATTGGCATATCAGCAAAATATTTTAACGGCATGGCTATAAATAATAAAACCAAAAAGGAAACTCCTTCTGCAAAAGCAATTTTTCTAAACCAGCTAAATGTTTTTTTCATCCTGTATTTATTAAAGTGTTTTTCGGGTTTCGATTTTCTCGTGACTACAAGATGCTAAACAAAACAAGCATATTGTTGTAAAAAAGAAGGAACACTTCAAAATAAACCGATTTTTATACGTCTTGCGCATTTAATAATTAGCATGATTGCACATTACGGCCAACTCAAAAATATACAAAAGCTCTTATCGCTACTTACAAAAACAATTTTTAAAAGAGTTATGTTGCCCCGCTTTATCAGGCCGCATTTTGTTTTATGGTCTTTATAGAATTTAAAATCGAGCCTTTGGCATTCCTTTCTTCTTCTATATCAAAATCATCTTGCAGCCCCAACCAGAATTTTGCAGTGTTGCCGAAGTATTTGCTAAGCCTTAATGCGGTATCGGCCGTAATTCTCCGGTTGCCTTTTACAATTTCCGAAATGCGGGTCTGCGGAATATCAATATCTTTTGACAACCGGTAGGCAGAAATATGTAAAGGAATTAAAAACTCTTCCTGAAGAACTTCACCCGGATGGATATTTTTAAGTTTTGCCATTTTATTTTGTTTAGTGATAATTAATTATTTCAACGTTAGAAGCATTGCCGGCATTCCATTTAAACATAATACGCCGCTGGTTGTTAATTCGTATGCTATAAAACTTTTTTAGTTTTCCTGATAGCTTTTCCAACCTATTGGAGGGAGGAATCCTTAAATCAGTTAAATCAACCGGGTTATTAAGCATTCTTAGTTTCCGCCGTCCGATTTCCTGCATTTCCTTTGAAAGTCCTTTTACCCGTTCTCCGTTCCAGACTTTTTCGGTTTCAGCATTGCCAAAAGAAACAATCATACCCTTTCGTTAAAATACTAACGCCAAAAGTAAGTATTTTAATGAAATTTGCAAAACCCCATTACTATCACTGCCCCTGCGCATATACAACCACCTCCTTCGCTTATACAAACTGAAAAATAAGACCGTTTGTAGTTCCCATTTTTGCATTGGCAAATTTTAGTTCTTGTTGCTACTACTCAAAACAACTTCATTATGAAGAAACTACAACTACTATTAACCAGTTTGCTTGTTACTCTTTTTACCAGCAGCCAGGTCGGCCAGACCAATCAAGTCAACATTGTAAGTTTTACGGTAAAGAATGTGTTGCCGGCCGATGTGAATAGCTGGATGTCAACCCCGGCAGCATTGATACTGGTGGCCCAAAAAGTTTCCAGCTCTGTACCAATGCGGGAACCACGACTTGTAATTCAAATAAGAAGCGGGGGCACCATTATTTGCGGCAATAGTATTGCTACAGCAAGGCCTGTTGATCCCTTTGATGTAAGAACATTTACTACAGCCGACCTCACTGGGTTTCTTACGAACTGTCATGAATTAAAAGAAGGAACATATACTATTTGCGCCCAATTTTTTAATGTGGACAAAGTAGCCATCAGCAGAGAAGTGTGTAAAGAGTTTAAAGTAGAAGAGGCGGCTGTTGAATATTCTCCACCCACATTGATAACTCCTGATAATGGTAAAAAATTTACAGAGAAAGAATTACAAAGTGTAGTGATGTTTCGCTGGACACCGTTAGTGCCGAAACCAAAAGAGCCGGTAACATATCGTTTACGGGTATGGCAATTAATGCAAGGGCAAAATGGTACACAAGCCATGCAGGTTAATCAACCTGTTGTTTCAAAAGATATTGAGAATATAACACAGACTGTAGTGTCGGGTATTTTAACCGGGCCTTGCAAGCCGCCCTTCCTCTGCGATTTTATTTGGGATGTAGAGGCACTGAATAAAGCGGGCAGGCCAATGGGACGAAATAACGGCACCAGCGAACCTGCCATGTTCTTTGCTTCAGTAAAGGAACCCGAAAAACCGGGAATGATTGCAATTAAATTAGTTTCCCCGAGTGATGGAGAAACAATTGCGATTCATGTTCGGGTAGTTCAGGATGAAATGCCCGCAGGACTGGTCTTTATGTGGACAACGGTTACTCCCTCTCCTAAAGAAGGATATACGTTGAAATTAGTTGAACTAAAAGCGAACCAATCGGCACAGGAAGCGATGAAAAATAATACTCCGCTTTTGAAACAGGAAAATATTAAGAGTACTTCGTTTCAATATCCGGCAAGTGCTGCGAAATTGGAAGGGGGGAGGAAATATGCGTGGCAGATAAACGGAGGACCGGGTGGCATGGATGATATATCAGAGCCAATTACATTTAGCATTAAAATATTGACCGAGCAAAAAATTACTCTTATTCAACCAGGCGATGGAGAAACGATTGCGGGAATTCAAAATATGAAATTTACCTGGCTGCCACCTGTTCCGGATTCAAAAGGGATTAAATACACGTTGAAGATTGTGGAGGTGATAGGTAGACAATCTTCGACGGAGGCAATGAATAATAAGGAAGCTTTGTTCGAAAAAGCAGGCATAGAACAAACAACGTTTCAATATTCTGCGAAGGAAAAAAAATCTGACAAAATGAAGCGGTTTGCATGGAGAGTTATAGCCATGCGTGACGGACAAGAAATTGGTCAAAGCAACCCCGGGAACTTTACTCTTTCTTCGTGCGGGACACTTAACATAACACCCTCCTTACAATGCGCAGGGGGAGATATGTACAACTTTACATTAAGCTGTCTGAATGCAGCAGATCCAGGTACTGATCCAAACTGTGTCCTGGTGGTGACTTCGGTAACGTTGGTGTCATCGATTGCCCCGGTAAATGTTTCAACAACGCTGCCTCTGAGCATTCAACCGGGGCAGACCGGTACTATCAGCGGGCAATTTGGCCCCACCACTACACCACTGTCCTGGCTATTTTTTGTCAGCACTACTGGCGGTCCTAACGGGTCCGGAACTTATGCGCCATCATATACATTACCGGCTCCGCCTTCAACTCCCGGTTCTATAGCAGGATCCCAGACCGTTTGTTCGGGACAAGCAGGCCTTGTTTATTCCATTTCCCCCGTCAGCGGAGCAGCTTCCTATGCCTGGACGGTTCCTTCCGGAGCCACAATTACTGCCGGGCAGGGAACCCAATTCATCACTGTAACTATGGGCAACGCTTCAGGAAATGTATGTGTAAGTTCTGTAAACACCTGCGGACAGAGCCCGCAAAATTGCAAAGCAATAACGGTGACGGCAGTACCTCCGACAGGTGCAATATCAGGCAATCTATCACCCTGCCAGGGATCATCTCAAAATTACAGCGTTACTAATATAGGCGGAATAACATACACATGGACTTTTCCTGTGGGGTGGACACAAACCTCCGGGGGCTCAACCAATTCGGTAACAGTAACCGTCGGCACGGGTTCGGGAAATATAAAAGTAACACCATCAAATACATGCGGCAACGGAACAGCACAAACATTAGCAGTAACACCAATAACCTTACCTGCACAACCGGGAATCATAACAGGCAATACAACTCCCTGCCAGGGATCGTCGCAGAATTATAGTGTGCCTAATGTAAGCGGCATAATCTACACCTGGACCTTTCCACCGGGGTGGACACAAACTGCGGGCGGTACGACCAATTCAGCAACTGTAACGGTAGGTGCAAGTGCTGGTGCAGGTAATATTACCCTAACTCCATCGAATGCCTGTGGCATAGGAACGGCACGATTACTGGCAGTAACGCCAATAAACGTACCCGTACAACCGAGTGTGATAACAGGCATGGCTGCAATATGTCAGGGATCATCTCAGAATTATAGTGTTATTAATGTAAGCGGGGTAACTTATACCTGGACTTTCCCCTCAGGATGGACACAAACCGCAGGCGGCTCAAGTAATTCGGTAACAGCAATAATAGGGACAGGTGCCGGGAATATCACAGTAACACCATCGAATAGTTGTGGAAACGGAATAGCACGAACATTGGCGGTAACGCCAACAATTTCTCTGCCTGCAACACCGGTAGCTATAAGCGGTCCTGCGAGTGTTTGCATGGGACAAGCAGGCGTTGTTTATTCCACTTCCGCCGTGAGCGGAGCCACTTCTTATAATTGGACTGTACCTGCCGGAGTCACAATCAATACAGGGCAAGGAACCCCTTCCATCTCCGTAACTTTTGGCAGTGTTCCTGGCAATGTGTGTGTTAGCGGCATTAACAACTGCGGTACAGGCCCCAATCGCTGCAAGGCAATAACATTTCCAACAACGCCTGCGGCTCCGGTAGCAGGCCCCGGAACCGGAATTCAGCCAACTCAGTTCACTGCTAACTGGTCATTTATTTTGGGTGCTTCTTCCTACAAATTAGATTTGTCAACCAGTTCCACCTTTGCATCCTATGTACCCGGCTATCACGATATTAGTATAGGCACAATAAATACATTCTCCGTAACGGGCTTAATAACCGGCTTATCCTGCAATACCACTTATTACTATCGTGTAAGGGCAGTTGGTGCTTGCAGTGGCACGAGTGCAAATTCAAATGTCAGGATGGTAACTACTTCTTTAACAACGATTCAAACTCCTACAGCCAATGCTGCAACAGGAATTCAGTTAACACAGTTCACTGCTAACTGGACCGCCGTTGCCGGTGCCAGTGGCTATTACTTAGATGTAGCTACTAATTCCAGCTTCACCTCCTACGTAACCGGCTTCAACAATAAAGCTGTGGGTACAGCTACTTCATACACAGTGACCGGCTTAACAAATTGTCAAAATTATTACTACCGTGTACGTGCCTACACTTTTTGCAGCGGCATCAGTACAAATTCAAATACTGTTACTGTTGTTACCGCTCTACCAGTGCCTCACGGTTCTTGGACTAAAGGTCCCGGAACTTACTCATTTAAAGTTGCTGCATTTGGAACAACAGCTGATATAAACGGTTGTCCCGGTCAATCAATTACTATAACAATAGAAACATGGGGTGGCGGCGGCGGTGGCGGTGGCGGGCAGTCATCAAGACCTAATAACGGTGGTGCCGGTGGTTCCGGTGGTGGTGGTGGTGGTTACGGTAAAACAACTATCAATGTGGTAGTGCCTTCAAGTGGAACAGATACTTATTCTGTTAAAGTCGGTTCCGGCGGCCTCGCGGGGCAACCCCTAACATCATTATCAAACTCGCCTTATATTCTCGAACAGGGGGGTCTCGGAGGATTTTCTGAAGTTAGGCGTCCTGGGTGGTACAGTCTCTCTCTTGTATTAAAATCCACCGGTGGTATTGGAGGACAGTGGGGCTACTATGCTACCACTGCCGGTGGCGGTGGAAGCGGCACTATAAACAATTGGTCGGGTGCTTCTGGATATAACGGTGGCGTGGTAAGTGGTTGCAATGGTGGCGCTGGCGGACTTGGCGGTGCGGGTGGCGGACCAGGCGCAATAGGTAATAATGGCGGCAATGGCGGTGACGGTGGTTATTACAATGCTGGCGCCTGGAACCTAGGAGGATGCACTAGTCAAAGTCAAAATAATGGACAAACGCCTGGAGTTGCCGGTGGGAACGGTAAGGTTGTTTTCACTTGGTAAACCACGTAGGTACAGGAGTGATGTAGATACGCTGTTGCCCGTCAAGTTTATTTGCATAATTTGGCTGGAAGGCGTCTGGGTTCTATGCGCTCCAAAGCACAGGTGTACCAGTTTACACATGGCAGCCTTTAATGTCTGGACACCCGGAACCTATTCAGTTACTGTGAATTGCGGAGGATGTGTATTGACAGGGTCAATAATTGTAGGTTCTTGTCCATAATAGTCACTGAATATGAGAGAACAAAATAGACCTATGTTGCGGTGTAATCAAAGTACATTGGTCGACGATTTAACTTGATGATAGGTGGAAACCGGTTTTTGTAAATGGATTCGTCACCAAAATTATTCTTTCTTACAGAGATAGAAGGATAAAATAAGAAATCTATAATATGCTCATACGGTGTATCGTTTCCATTATAATTATTTTGCTTCTTTTTAGTGGCTTAACAAGTTGCGGATTGTCCATTAAGAAAGGTGACTATCTGGTTTCTTTCAATGACAGCATTAAAGAAGAATGTGGGTATAAAAACAAAAACGGGGACATCGTTATTCCTCTTGGAAAATATGGAGGATGCTTCACCGACACATTCAGGACTTATGCCATTATTGTTACACCTGAGATAGAAGTTGTAGCCATTGATAGACAAGAAAACATCTTGTATAAGGTATTTATTTATGACAACGGACCAGACTATGCATCAGAAGGATTTTTTAGAATAATAGAGAATAATAAAATTGGATTTGCCGATTCATTGACCGGTAAGGTGATCATTAAACCGCAATTTGACTGTGCTTTGCCTTTTGAAAATGGGGTTGCCAAGGTTAGCACAGACTGTAAGACACAATCGAACGGTGAACATAGTACTTGGGTAAGTAATAATTGGTATTACATTGACAAGTCAGGAAAGAAGGTTGGCAAACCAAAGACGACAAAAGAATGACAGACATTGGAACAAAGCAAGAGTGGAGATCTGAATGTTATGCCCCATGTTAAGAAACAACAGAACAAAATGAAACAACCACTATTTTTTTTATTGCTTTTGGGAGTGATTTCTTGTGACTCGACTACCAAATTAAAATTAAATACAGGTGAAATACTAATTAAATGGCATGATAGTATCGCTGGAGACTTTTCATTTAAAGACAACTGGACTTATCCGGAAGGAGTTTACAAAAACGAATTTGGACAATTAAGTTGTGATGGACTTTGTCCGCCTGAAATTGACAGAATGAAAGATGAAAACGGTAGAATATATGATGACTCTTTAAAAGCATATTATCAATTAGTTGACACAACTCACCAATTTCATTCAATACAATCTGATGCTTGGACATATGAATGGGCAGGAACGGATTTTGTAACTGCGACAAGAATAAATAAAGACACTGTTGTTTGTTTTACATATAATAATGCGGCGACCCATAGCAGTTTAAATTTGATAATTACAAAAGAAAAGTGCATTCCAACGATAGAATTTAATAGTGTTAGTCCGGCAGGAACAAAAATATACACTTGCAAAAGTGGACAAATAAAAATAGACCGAAATTTATGGGACAAAGGAATTATGAAAGCCGAATTTAATTTTATATTTGACCATAATGAAAATCCTGACAAACCTATGTATTGGAAAGGAAAAATATATGCAAAAATAGAATCAAAATAATAAGTACGAAGACATAACACGGGACGGAGACATCACAAGCAAGTAAGAAAGGGTTGTAATACAAAGTGTGCCGCATCCATAAACAACAGGTGTACTTCTCCGTCCTGAGCCGAAAGCCCTCCGGCTGGACAGGATTTACTCCAAGAAAACCCTGGAACCAGCAGGTGCGGTTTAATTTTTCGCCGACAAAGACGTTTGGAAAAAATCGTACCCCCCATTACGGTTATACAATCACATCCCGCAGCTATACAATCCTGTCCTAAATAACATTTCTTCTGCTGATTTTTACGTTGGCAAAATTTAGATCCCGTTTGCCTTCATTCAAATTACTGCAATATGAAGAAACTGAAACTCTTACTGCCCGCTCTGCTCCTCAGCCTTTTTACCAGCAGCCAGGTCGGCCAGACCAATCAAATCAACATTGTAAGTTTTACGGTAAAGAATGTGTTGCCGGCCGATGTGAATAGCTGGATGTCAACCCAGGCAGCATTGATACTGGTGGCACAAAAGGTTCCCAGCACTATACCAATGAGGGAGCCACGTCTTGTGGTTCAGATCAGAAGCGGAGGCGCTGTTATTTGTGGCAACAATGCTGCAACCTCAAGACCCATTGATCCGTTTGATGTGAGAACATTTAACACAGCCGACCTCACCGGCTTTCTTACAAACTGTCATGAATTAAAAGAAGGAACATATACTATTTGCGCCCAATTTTTTAATGTGGACAAAATAGCGATCAGCCGGGAAGTATGTAAAGAGTTCCGGGTGGAAGCAACGAAAGAAACCGATTACGCCCCGCCAACTTTAATTACTCCGGAAAACGGTAAATCATTTTTGAAAAAAGATATGTTGAAACCCGTGATGTTTAGATGGACTTCACCAGTGCCCAAGCCAATAGACCGGGTAACATATCGTTTACGGGTATGGCAATTAATGCAAGGGCAAAACGGCACGCAGGCCATGAGAGCCAATCAACCCATCATAAATAAAGACGTTGATAATATAACGCAGGCAGTGGTAGCCAATTTATATACCGGCCCATGCAAGCCGCCTTACCTCTGCGATTTTATCTGGAGCGTACAGGCTGTGAACCGGGAAGGAAAACCGATAGGCAGAAATAATGGCACAAGCGAACCCTACACATTTAAAATACTCGATGATAACATTGATACAAAAATTGACAGTGTTGATGTGAGTTGCTGTATTAATGGCAAACAAAATATTTATGTTAAGGTAAGAAACGAGCTTCTTACAAACCAGGCGCAGGTAACTACTATTAAGTACCGGGTTAATGGAACCGGGCCGCTTACTACCTTAACACCCACCGCACCAGCTTTACCTTATACGCTTGCGGCCAATTCGGCGCAGGTGTTTACTGCATCTATCAATTGTGTGGACAGTATGAAGACTATAAAGTTTATTGTAGAAACCATCTGGCCAATTGATCCTGAGGCTATTAATAGTGAAACCGCCTGGGATACGCTTCATTGCAGATGTGATGCATGTGATGAAAAGAACTTTTCTTTAAAAGCACCAACACCGCAAAACATAACCATCAGCAATAATACCATTGTCTTTAATCAGCCGGTAACCATTACCAGCACGCCGGCAAAAACCATTAAAACAATAAAAGCTGAACTGGTATATTTTGAAATGGTTCCCGAAAACGACATGTGCATACCCTGCAATAAAGATGCAAATACATACGGTCATTTTACTAATGGCACCAACAGCCAGCAATGGAACGGGTCACAATCATCACTTAACATCAATATTACCACGCCGCAATTAGTGCCCTGTTGCAGCGCTGTATTCAGGTGGTGTATCAGGTATAAAGTAGAGTTTACCGATTGTACTACCTGTAACGTATTGGTTTGTTACGAAAAGAAAAAAGAAGGATGTGAGAAAGTAACCCCTAATCCTAACAACGACAAAAAATAACTGCTATGAAGAAGATACTATTTATCATAACGATATTATTTGCCGCTGTTACAGCCAGTACGGCACAACAAAATATTCCCTGTTGTCCCGATTTTACAATCGAAGGCATAAATGGTATGGGCAAGGAATGCTGTATGAGATGCGATGCTGTGCAGGATCACTTAACTCATCAAAACGGGGCAGTGTCTCCTGCGCAGGGAAACGGCTGTAGAAACTATCCAATTGTAGCCTGCAAGGACTCTTGGGGACAATTTATTGTATATCCCAATTTGCCAGGATTTACCTACACCTGGACAATTACCGGAGGAACACCAACCAATATAACCGGCATTCCGGTTAGTATTTTATGGGGTAATGGTACTACCGGCAGTATTACAGTAGTAATTACCGGCCCTGACGGATGTAAAAAAACAGTAACACGAAATGTTTGCCTGCTGGATAAACCTGTGGCCGGATTTACCTATTCTCCGGGTACAAATATCTGCAAAGGCACACTAATTACCTTTAACAGTAGTACTAGCCTTGGCGCAACCAGTTATACCTGGTTTTTTGGCGATGGTAATACCAGTACCAATGTAAATCCACAGCATCAATATGCAGCTGCCGGAACATATATCGTAACATTAGTTGTGAGCAGTGCCGGTGGTGGTGGAGCACAACCGGGAGGAATGGGTGGTTGCGGATGTACCGACACCCTTAAACAAACCATTGTAGTAGGCAATGGGCCGGGTATTGAAACCTGTAATAAAATGCTGTGCCCCGGTGATTATGCCGAGTACTGTAGCACAGATAATTGCGGAACCTATGCATGGACAATTACCGGAGGAACAATCATCGGGCCTGCTAATCAGAAATGTGTAAAAGTACAATGGACAACCCCTCCAGGATCACTAACACTAACAACTTCGGGATGCGGGACATGTAATACAACTACCATTACACCCAATGTGATATGGCCAAACATATTACCAACAGGGCCATCTCCGGTTTGTGTGGGCTCTACCAATACTTATTCCATGCCTGTTATTCCCGGTACTTTTTATTCCTGGAGTATCAGTGGTGGCCCGGGCGCAACTATTGTTAGTGGAGGAATGCCTTATCCCAATAATTATCCGGTTAACAACCCATCGGTAAATGTGAATTTTACCGCAGCCGGAACTTACACTTTGACTTGTAATTATACCAATCCAAACACGATAAAGAAGTGTGGTGGATCAGGATCAATTACTATTACGGTAAAACCTAAGTATGCTATTACAGGCCTAACTTCAGTTTGTCAGAATTCGCCAACTGCCACTTATGGAGCGCCAACGCTTTCTACCTGGGTGATTACCGGCCCGGCAGGAGGCTGGAGTCCTGGCACTTTCCCCAACAGCAATTCCATTGGTGTAAATTGGCTGTTGCCGGGCACCTATAATATTACAGCCGTTCCTGTTAATGGCACACCGTATTGTAACCCTTCGGGTGTTTCAATAGCAGTGGTGGTAAAGCCATCACCGGTGTTAACTTTTGTTACCCCGCAGCTAACTGTATGCCCTAATGCACTGACTAATTATTCAGTTACTTCAACGCTGTCGGGAAATGTGCTTTGGAGTTTTACTTCAGGTACTGGTAATATCTATCCTTTTGGTACCGATAATACCAGTGCCTCTATAAATTTTACAGCCCCTGGCCCCTGGACGATAAGAGCCGAACAAACGGTTAATGGATGTTTGGGATTTGTAACCCAGGTTATTAATCCTTTCCCGGTACCCACCTTACCTGCCACGCCTATAATTGCATGTATTGGCGGACAAACTATAATTTCCGTAGCAACAGGTACCGGCCCTTTTACATGGAGTACATCACCAAATGTTTCGTTGGTAAGCGGGCAAGGAACAAATACTGCTACGTATGAAATTCATGGTAATGGAACAATTACAGTATCTAATTGCAGCGGACCCAGCAATACTGTAACGGTTACAGCAACTTTGCCTCCAACCATAACTATAACCACAACCGGAACTTTGTGTGCAGGTAATTTACAATTATCAGTATCACCAGCTCCACCCGGCGGCAGCACTTATTTATGGACAGGTGGTTCCACAGGTTCTACACTTAATGTTACTATTCCCGGTACTTATACGGTAATAGTAACAGCTCCCGGAGGTTGTATATCTACAGCATCTTTCACTGTTGCACCGGTTCCTTTACCAACAGTAACCATTTCAACTGGCGATCCATTATATTGGTGTGCTGTAACACCATCTGTAACTTTCCAGGCTTTTGCCTTAGGTGTAGGCTGTAATTATCAATGGTACAGAAACGGATCTCCTGTTGGTACCAATTTTCCAACTTATACAGCAACATCGGCAGGCAGTTACTATGTGGTTATTACATGTGGAGGTTGTGTTGCTACTTCAAATTTAATTACTGTTGTGTATTCTCCGGGGCCATGCCCGGGCAGCTGTACACCTGTTCCACCTATAGCAAATCCGTTAAGTGCTATTACAGTAACAGGCTGTAACCCAAAAACATTCAGTGTTAGCTTAACCGGATGCAGCGGAACTGTTAACTGGAGTTTTGGCGATGGGGGCACTGCTACAGGAACAACTGTTACACATACTTACCTGAATGCAGGAGTTTATAGTGTTATTGCAAGTGTTACATGTAATGGCTGCCTGTTTACTGTCATTACTAACGCACAGGTTCCAGTTAAGGCCAATTTTAACAGCAGTGTTGTATGTGGTATAAATGGAAACAAAACCATTACCCTGAACAACACTTCACAGGTTCTGGGAGGCTGGACGGCATCTCCTGCCTCATGGACATCAACCTGCGGAACACCCATTATCTGGTCGGGTAATACATTTATTTTGAATACAACTATTGGATGTAGCCCAACCGTACAGATGACTCAGACTGTAACTGGCCCTTCGGGGCAGGTGTGTTCGAGCACGATGACTTATACTTTTAGTTTTGCATCTTCACCGCTAACCATTAATGGATCATCTACGGTTTGTAAAAATCAGCCAGCCACCTTTACTAGTTCTATGACGACAGGCATAGTACAATATGCATGGACGGTAAATGGCACACCGGTATCACAAAATGATTCTTTGGTTTATACTTTTAACGGAACCCCCGTAAACAACTTGGTGGGCTTAACGGTAACTGATGCTTTTGGTTGTAAGTTTACAACAACAAGAATTGTAATTGTAAAAACGCCTCCGGCCTTAACAATAACTCCGTCACCGCTGGTTAAGATTTGTCCCGATTGCCCGCCGGTTACAACAACATTAAGTACCTCTCCGGCAACTGGGTTCACAGGATATCAATGGTATCAAAACGGAGCTGCCATTCCACTAGCAATCAATCCTACCTACCAGGTTTGTCCGGGTGCTGGTATCGGTAGCTATTATGTAACCGCCATCAGCGCTTCGGGAGCAAACGGTCCTTGCCCGGTAAGGTCCGATACGGTTAAAGTAGTTTATCACCCTAAACCAGATGCTGTAATTACGCCAAGAAATGTTCAGTGTGTCTTTTCTTTCCCACACGCAATTACTAATGTACAAAGCGGTGCTGCTTTTGCAACCAACCATACCTATACCTGGTATCTGAACAATACCGGCAATCAGATATTTACCAGTTCAACAACGAATTTCCTAACCTATACCATCAACACAGCAGGCTGTTATGTGTTTATTGTGAAAGTTACAAACACGGTTACCGGTTGCGTGGCTTACGATACAGCCTGTATTTGTTATTCACAGAATCCTACAGTTAACATAGCGCCTCCGGGACCAATCTGTGCCGGCATTACTACATTATTCACAGCAACGGCCGGTCCGCTTCCACCGGCGCAATACAGTTATGTTTGGCAGGATGGCACTCCGGGTCCAAACTATACAACTTCTTTTGCCGGTCAATATACGGTAACAGCATCTAATATTTACGGATGTTCCAATTCTGCATCAGTAGTGGTTAGACCATTGCCATATGTTGCTTTATTCCCGCAGGGATGCGATACGCTTTGTCTGAAAGACAGCCTGTTCTTCCCCATTCCGCTGGCTAATTTTGGAAACCCGAATTACACCATCACCTGGTACAAGGGAGTTACCGTTATTGGTACCGGGTTTAGTATCCCGCTGGCGGGCCTTGGCTTAGGGGCTCATACTATTCATGCGGTGGTGGTGATGGGAGGTTGTACTGCAACAACGGCCAAACTGTTCCTGTTTATTAAGAACTGCACCCCCTGCGACTGTAAGGAAAGCCATTGGGG
>JBKJIX010000082.1:0-11046 GCA_046598205.1 Chitinophagaceae bacterium | reverse complement strand
TTTACATCGCCCCGAACAACAGTGTTGAACCAGAAACTGCAATCATCACCGGTAATTACATTGCCAACGATGGTGGCATTAGGTGCAATAAAACAATTATTACCAAATTGCGGATGTTTATCTTCTACGGATAAAATAACGGGCATATTTTTAATTTTTTTACCGCAGAGAACAGTAGGCAAATGAGTTTTCGCAGAGTTATTGATGTTGTCTCTGCGCTAACTCCCCGTTCTCTGCTTCTCAGCGGTTAACCACAAATATCCTTTATTCTTTCCGACATTTGCTGCATGACCCAACGGGAACTTTTTCTCCGCCATCTAGCCCAAACATCTCCGGCACCGCTTGCATTAGAAATAGTGAAGGCAGACTGTTGTACGTTATATGATGCAGCAGGTAGGGAATATATTGATCTCATCGGCGGCATCAGCGTTGCCAATGTTGGACACCGCCATCCCAAAGTGATAGCAGCAATACAAAAACAGTTAGATGCTTATCTGCACATCATGGTGTATGGAGAATTTATAGAAGCACCGCAGGTGCAATATGCTAAACTGCTCACAGATAATTTACCCACCTCACTCAACTCCGTTTATTTTACCAACTCCGGCGCAGAAGCAGTGGAAGGTGCGATGAAGCTGGCGAAAAGAGTAACGGGCAGAACACAAATGGCTGCTTTTAATAATTCCTATCATGGTTCTACACAAGGGGCATTAAGTGTAATGGGAGATGAATACTGGAGAAATGCTTTTCGGCCGCTGCTGCCGGATATTCTGCATTTGCAATACAACTCTTTTGAATCGCTGGATGAAATAACAGAACGGACTGCCTGTGTAATCGCTGAAACCGTACAGGCCGAAGCAGGTATCATCGTTCCTACTAAAGAATGGATGCAGGCATTGCGAAAAAAATGTACAAATGCAGGAACATTATTAATATTAGATGAAATACAAACCGGCTTTGGCCGTACTGGTAAACTCTGGGGCTTTGAACATTTTGATATAGTGCCCGATATTTTATTGTTGGGTAAAGCCTTGGGTGGCGGTATGCCCCTGGGTGCTTTTATTGCTGACAAAAAACTGATGGATGCTTTTACAGAAAACCCGGTACTGGGACATATTACCACTTTTGGCGGCCACCCGGTTTGCTGTGCAGCAGGTATGGCAGCCATGAAGGCTTTGCTGGAAGAAGGATGGATAGATACGGTAAAAGCAAAAGAAGAATTATTTCATTCATTACTCGTTCATCCCAAAATAAAAGATGTTCGTTCTTTTGGTTTGTGGATGGCCGTAGAGTTTGATTCGTTTGAAACGAATAAAGCTATTATTGATCAATGTAGTGAACAAGGAGTGCTGGCGGATTGGTTTTTATTTGCTTCTGAGTGTCTTCGCATTTCCCCACCGTTGATTATTTCGGAAGAGCAAATAAGGAAGGCTAGTATAAAAATAGTAAAGGCCTGCGATCAGGAATAAAACTAACCTGCTGATAAGCCAATAGAAAACGGTTAGTTCCTATTTTATTATGAGTATTTTTCTTTTATATATTTTATCAGCAATCTGTGTCACCATTATATGATAACCCGGCCTGATATTTTCAGGTAATCTCAGATTGAAGCTATTACTTCCATTATTGAACTGTACCAATGACTCGAACATTACCTGGCCATAATCGTTTACTATTTTTATACTAGCCTTGCTTTTAGTCGGCGATAAAAATTGTAACTGCATATCTTGTTTAATAGGGTTTGGAAATACTGTTGGCCCGGGTTCGTTATAGCTTGAGACCTGGTGAAACAATGATTTACTAAGCAGATTATTGCCGTTGTGTTGAATAAGTCTTATCCTGTAATAAACTTTCGGATTAAAATCATTAGTTAGCAGATCGGCATACTCATACTCCTGTTCCCCTTGCTTACCTTGTAAGCCGGGCAATAGGTGAAGCAGCTTAAAGTTCTTGCCATCAAAACTTTTTTCTATCCGGAAATAGCTCACCAGTTCATTGTTGGCTACTTTCCAGTTAAGTGTTACTGTTTGATTTTTATATTCACTGGTAATAGCAAGCTGATTATTATTCAGCACTACGCAATTGCCCAGACTGCCAATCGTAATCGTATCTGATGCATATAAAGAGCAGGCTGCCTGTAAGTATTGTTTTACAATATAGGTACCGGGAGTGTCAACATTGATTGAAGTACCGTTGGTAGAACCAACTATATTACCATTGATTGCAGACCATTGGTAAATTGAAGTAGAGAGGGGATTCGTTATATAAATGTTGGAGACCGTGCCTGTGTCGCACATCATTGGCAGCATTGTTTCAACTTCAGCCCTGGGAGCAGTAAAAAAATCAAATGGGGCAACAAAATCTTTCAGCTCGGATGTAAAAGATGTGGAGGCCCTTGTTTTTACCATTACCCGTCTAAAAGGCATTACGCAATCATCACCTCCAAAAATGTTCGCATCATCCAGCCCCAGTTTTGAAAGATTAACCGAAAATTCCATATACTGTTTTGCAACATAATTTGTTAGTAAACTATTATCTCCCAGTACTAAAGAAAAAGGACCGGCCCAGGTATTGTTTACACTTTGCAAACCAGTATAAAATGTACCTGCCGTTTTGGGTTGTATACCGGCATATCCATACTGGGAACCGTTACTGGCACCATCAAAACTACCACTCCAGCTAAACCCTGTCGGAGTTATCAAAAGATCGTCTTTGTTTATCCAGATTCTTGCTTCAATAAAAGATAGAGATGAGCTGCTATATTCTGCGGTCAATATAATATCTCCTGGTTTTGTTATGTTCCCCGCCGCATCAAACTGCCATCTTGTATGACCCGCATCGGGACCATAATTGTAAAAAAGGCGGGTCGTTCTGTTGTAATAAATATCCGTTTGAAACATTTCAAAGTCAAAATAGCGGTTACCCGTGGTGTTTTCAATTGAAATACCTCCCATTAACCACATAGAGTCAGAAAGATTTGGACCTGCCCTTCTTACATGCATCATTATATCCAGTATTTCATTTTTATCGGGTATAGATTGTGATACAGGACAAGACCAGTTAATGGGGCTCATACCGTTTTTATTGGAACCGGCTGCAAATATTGTTGAATCATCGCCATGATAGTCTCTTACATAGTAGGCATCAATAAGCAGCCTGTTGTTTATAACAGAATAGTTGGGAAACCGCATGGTGCGGTAAAAGGGAAGTTTTCTTAAATCCGGATTTGAAGCATAACCGGCTACAATTGCTGCTGCACCTGTCGTATCAATAATAAACTGTCCGGTGCCAGTAGTAGCGGGTAATTTAAACCAATCATCATTACCCGATTGTACAAGGCTATTAAAGTAATTACACCGCAGATCTGCATCCACCCCAAAGTTGGCTTTAATGACTGGGATGGTGATTTGTCCATTGTGATAAAGTGGACGGCAAAATAAAAAAAACAATAACCAGAAGATAGTTTTCATTAGGATTGGTTTAGTATAACGCTAAGTGCCGGCGGTTTTTAAAAAGCATTGCTTATGGGTGTACAGAAGCGGCCTATTTAATGACTAATGATATGCACGGTAGATATTGGTGTAATGCAAGTACCCCCACCTAAAAAAGTTGCAGTTACCCTGTAGCTGATAAAACCCGGAAAAACATTGTTATCGGTGCATTTAAATGATCTTCCACCTGAGTTGGGTACCGCCGAAACTATTTCCCAGTTTGCATAAGGGTCAGTCGGGTCTTCATACGTTTTTTCGACAATAAAACCCGAAACATCGTTCCCCGGAGCTGTGATGCCCCATGTGGCAGTAATAGCTGCTCTTCCCTGCCGATGTGTTCGGAAGAATTCGAAACTTGAAACAGGGGCTTTTTTTTCTACTGATAATTTTTCTTTTGCAGGAGAAAAAGAAGAACAAATACTAAAAAAGCAAATGGCAGACAGGATAAGTTTAGTTTTCATAAGTGTATAGATTTATATTGTAAAACTATAACTCCTATATTATTTTCATAAGTATACTTACACCTTATTTATACTAAACTATTTTGCACAACACTTCATGAGTTTTTACTCTTATCATTTGTAAAAATGTAATACTGTTACAGCGAGAATAACGTAGTTTGATATGCAAGAATTACTTCGTAGAGTGGTTAAGCTACACTAATGCAAGATTCAAGTTTTTGCTGCAACTAGTAATGAGAAGTTTACACTATCAGCTGTTCATTTATTATTACTTCCGTTTTAAATGAGACTTTCAAAGCGAAATGCCAGGGTGTTTAAAAATTTCGCCACCGTTGATTATTTCGGAAGAGCAGGTTAGAAAAGCTTGTGAGGTGATAGAGGTAGCATGCAGTGAATAAAAGAAGATAATTTTATCCTACTTGCCCAAAGCATTTATTTTACTTTCAGCCAACTTTTCTTTTATATATGCCTTTAATTGCTCAAAACTCATATTTTGGGTTTCAGCACTGATTTTATCCCTGATGTCACGCATCATTTTTACTGCGTCAAAAGTTTTTTCTTTTTTAATCGTTTTCATAATTTATTAAATCTTTTGGGCTTCTTATTTCTATAATTTGATAGCCTAATCTAAGGTTTACCGAATTATACCCCTTTATTTTATCCAAATTTACGATATGTTTAAAATTCCAGCTTGCTAATACATCTACTTTATTTATAGTAGCCAGGGCAATATGACGGCAATCTTCCAGACTTGTCTTTCCGACGACTTTGTCACTAATGTAGGTGTCTGCAAGTTTAATAGCTTCTTCCGATAGTTCAATGCGTTCAAAACTATCTGCCGGATATTTTTGAAGTAACTCCCTTACTTTTTCCGGAGCATTAATGAGTTCAAGGTCAAGTAAATCAGAGACTACAAAAACAATTTCTCTTGCTTCAAGTCGTTCAAAAAGCCCGATAGTAGTTTCTTTAAATTCTTCATCAAAATAACCTCCAACAACTGATGTATCTATATAAATCCTTTGCTTCATTTAAAACGAGTTCTCTTCAAATTTACGAATATATAACCGAAGATGGAAGTATTGGCAAGCAGGGTTTATTTGTTTGTAATTGTCTTCGCATTTCTCCGCCGTTGATTATTTCGGAAGAGCAGGTGAGGAAGGCATGTGGGTGATGATACTGGAGGTTTGTAATACATAACAGAAACGGCTTGCTGCTGTGCTGGTATTTGGAAAACGTCCAGCCCGGCAACTGAAGCTGAAGAGAATTACAGAAGGTGAAGTTAAGATCAAAAGTTGAATTGAAAATGTCAAGCACGGACTGAAGCTGATAGTGATTTGAAGATGAGAATTTATTTGTTAGCAGCATAGCCGCAAACCACGTTGTAGGTAGCCCTTCTTGTTTTAATATTGAAAAGGAAATGTATTTGGATTAAAGTTATTATTTATAAAATTTAGTCCTTGTCCAAACCAACGATGTGTCAATACATTTTCTCTTGGTGCTCCGACCCCAAGACCTTGTCCTGTGTGTGTATGTAATCTGTGTGTAGGAATTGACGGGGTTTTGTTCAAACAATGTAGCTCAATTTGTGTCATTGTAGCGGAAATTGCACCAACGTTTTGTCCAAGCAACGAGAAATACACTCTTTCCAAAATGGGATTGTCGTCTATGTAATTTATGATGTCAGTAGTATTAAAAATTAAGTCTGCACCAAATTGAAGCAGGTCAGCGTCTTTAAAGCTTAAAATTCTTTCTTTATGTATAGGATTATTATAGTCGGCATTATCAATTCTTTTAATTAAGTCTGTAAAACCAATTAAATGTCGCCTACAAAATGAAACTTTTTGTTCAATACTGCTTTCTTGTAAAGAGTCCTCAAAGAGAAACCTTGGAAGTAGGAACCACATATAGTTGCTACGTCCATAAAAAAAATCTGCATTATTGCCTGGTTTATTCCAAGAAGGATTAAAAGTCCCAACAAATAAATATTTGACATTCCAAGAAGGAAATACTCCTTCTCTATGATAGTCAAGAAAGCGATGAATGCAACACATTTGTTTTAGTTATTCGTAAATAACGGTTGGCGTTTGCCAGCCGGCTCCTTCATAAATTAGCTGTCCTTTATTAGTTAAAATTAGATTTAGGGCTTCTGAATTATTATTACCTACAAATTGAACAACTCTCTTTTTTATTTTAGGTGAGACATTCTCTATATCACCAAGACGAATTTGTGAGTAATGAAAGGGCTCATCTTTTGTGATACCCCAAAATGTATTTGTAATATTCTTTTTCTTGAAGTCAATGACGCAGTCATCGCAATCCTTGCCTATCCGAATGGATTTTTCACCAATAAACTTTTGCACTCCGTCAGTTGTTATATCAGTATAAATGCCTTTCATCGATTTAATGTAATAAGCCTCATCAGCCATTTCTTGGTTTTCTGCTACCGCAGTTAAATAGATTTTAGATTTGTTAACCCGAAAATATAAATACAGAAATTTTTCCTCTGTATTAAACGGCATGACTTTAAGCAAGTAATTCGTTTCAAGGTTTATTTTCTTAACCTTCGGCTTGTCGCTTTCCTTAAATGGGTTATGTGTTTCATATTTGAAGAAATTATTGTTGCGTGAAGGTTGAACAAATGAGCCTTGTTTTTCAAATTCTCCATCTCCTAAATATGTAACATAACTTGCCAATTCCACTTTTGTCTCATACGATGTAAATCGAACAGTGACAAATTCTCCTTCCTGTAATTCATGGTCCGATGTATCACTTATAAAGTGAACCTTTTTAAACACTTTAATTAGCTGCGGTTGGGGATATACATAATCATAATCAACTACCAATACGCCTGTCGTTGGATTTATGAAATTATTTAAGAATTTAATGTCACTTGTATTAAAAGCGTTGATAATTAAAGATAATGTATCAAGCTGCTCTTTACTAATTTGAGAGTATGCATTCTTTGAACCAAAAATTGCAACAGAAAAAAAATAAAAAATATTTTTAAAATGCTTGTTATTTTGAAAGTAGCTTTCATGAATTGTCAATATTAAATCGTTTCTGTATTTTAGTAAGTGGTGTCCAATTGGGTTACCTACAACAATTGCATTGCTGCAATTCCTTGTTCCAAATTTAATTGATAATCAAATGAAAAAAGAAAAAAACTATAGCATTTGAAACAACCCAGCCGCTACCAATGCCCCCACAATCGGCCCGACCACAAGTATCCAGCTATAGGCTCAGTCACTATTTCTCTTTCATACAAAATTGAATATTATTTTTTAATCTTCTACTTCCACAATCACTTCCACCTCTACAGCAATATTCATAGGCAGTACATACATGCCAACTGCAGATCGGGCATGTTTTCCTTTTTCTCCAAAAATTTCCACCATCAAATCGCTGTAACCGTTTATGACTTTCGGCTGGTCAATAAAATTTTCAGTACAATTAACCATCCCCAATACTTTTATAATCCGTTTTACTTTATTCAACGAACCAAGTTCTGCTTTTATAACCGAGAGATGATTGACGGCCACTAACCGGGCCGCTTCATACCCCTGCTCAATGGTCAGGTCTTTACCTACTTTACCTGTCACATTCGTTCCGTCGGCTTTGGTCGGACCTTTTCCAGCTAAATAAAGAAGATTGCCCACTCTTACCGCATTTACATAATTAGCTATTGGTTTGGGTGGTGTGGTTAATAGAATCCCTTTTTCTTTCAATCTTGTTTCTGCATCTTGTGCAAAAGATACAAGGCTTATTAAATAAGTAAATGGAATAAGAATGAATACTTTTTTCATTTTACAATAGTTTAAAGATATAAGCTGCTAATAAAGCTCCAACAATCGGCCCCACCACCGGTATCCAGCTATAACTCCAATCACTATTTCTCTTTCCTTTGATTGGTAATATAAAATGGGCAATCCTTGGTCCTAAATCTCTCGCAGGGTTTATAGCATAACCTGTCGGCCCCCCGAGAGATAAACCAATGGCTAAAACTAATAACCCAACGGGCAAAGCATCTAATGTACCCAATGTAGCACTTGGAGCAGACATAGCTAATGCACCAAACGTCAATACAAATGTGCCGATGATTTCGGTGATAAGATTATAACCAACATTGCGGATAGCTGGCGAGTTACAGAATACAGCCATCTTTAAATCAGCATCGGATGTTGCATCAAAATGTTGTTTGTAGGCCAGCCATGCAATGCATGCCCCAACAATAGCCCCACCAAACTGCGCAGCTATATAAGTAAGTAGCAATGATGAATCAAAATCGCCAAATGCAGTAAGTGCAATAGTTATTGCCGGGTTCAAATGACCACTGCCACCCATTTTAGTAGAAGCATATACACCGATAAAAACAGCCATCGCCCAACCGAATGTAATAACTATCCATCCGCTGTTGTGGCCTTTTGTATTGGTAAGAAGTACGTTGGCTACCACACCTGCACCCATAATAATGAGTAAAGCGGTGCCTGCAAATTCGCCTAAGAAGGGAGACATAAGCAATTAGTTTTAAATGGGAAGATAGTTTTTAGCTATTGAATTAAAGGTATCAATTTGTTGGGTTATCCAGTTCTCATCTTTGTTCATTTCTTCTGCCATTAGTTTGGCAACCAAAGGAGCTGCATTAATAGCTTCGCTTGCATTCAGCAATAACTGTCTTGTCCTCCTGGATAAAAAATCTTCTACGGTCATACACATTTCTTCCTGCACTGATTTTTTAATTATTTCTTTCAATACATGTTCGCTTAATGAAATTATTTCGGCAGGAGTTACAGGCTTATCATGTCCGTTCAGTCCAAGTTCTTTTGTTATGCAAGGGTTATTTGTCAAATCAAAAGTTTTCATGGCAATATCTACCACATCTTCTGCCATCTTTCTGTAAGTAGTCCATTTGCCACCAGTTATAGTTATTAATCCTGAATCGCCGATGCTTATTAAATGGTCTCTTGATAAGGCGGCAGTTTTTTTTGTTTTTCCTTTTACCAATGGCCGTAACCCGGCGAACATACTTCTTACATCATTTAGTTGTGGGTCTTTACTGAGGTAGCGACCAATATGTTTTAAGATAAATTCTATTTCTTCCTGCTGCGGAATTGGTTCTGCAGAAATATCGTTAACGGGTGTATCCGTTGTTCCCAACACAATTTTATCATGCCATGGCACAGCAAATAACACTCTCCCATCATCCGTTTTTGGAATCATAATAGCAGTATCGCCCGGAAGAAAATCCTTGTCAACCACCAGATGTATTCCCTGGCTTGGACTGATGATGCTTTCATGTTTTGCATTATCCATTTTCATGATAGCATCGGTAAATACACCAGTGGCATTAATTACCACTTTGCTTTTTACTTCGTAATCTTTTCCGGTTAATGCATCTTTTATCCAAACACCACAGATTTTTTTATCCAATTTCAGCAAACCGGAGACAGGAAAATAATTCAGCATTGCTGCTCCATGTTGAGCTGCAGTTTGTGCAATGCTGATGGCAAGTCTTGCATCATCAAATTGTCCGTCGTGATACAATACCCCCCCTTTTAAATCTTCCGGATCAAGGGTAGGGGCAAATTGCAATGTTTCTTCTTTGGATAGGAATTGTGAAGGGCCTAAGCCAAGTTTGCCCGCCATCTTATCATATATCTTCAGGCCGATGCCGTAGAATGTTTTCTCCCACCATTTATAATTTGGAATAACAAACTTTTGATTATGTACAAGGTGTGGAGCATTCTTCAGCAGCAAACCTCTTTCTCTCAGTGCTTCCATTACTAATTTGATATTGCCCTGTTGCAAATAGCGGACACCACCGTGTACCAGTTTAGTACTCCTGGAAGATGTGCCTTTGGCGAAATCGTGTTGCTCAAATAAAATTGTTTTGAATCCTCTTGAAGCGGCATCCAGGGCAGTTCCTAAACCCGTGGCACCGCCCCCAATGATACAGATGTCAAATTCTTCTTTGCTTTCAAGTTGGTTTATAAAATTTGAACGATTCATGTTAGTAGAAATTATTAATTAATACTTATTAATTAATAATTGTTTGAAGCCCATGCAATAGAAGCTTTCACTGCCCGTTGCCATCCATTCACCAATTCATTTCTTTTTTCTTCCTCCATTGCCGGTGAAAATGATTTATCTATCTGCCATTGTTCTTGTATGTCGTCTATATTTTTCCAATAACCAACAGCAAGACCTGCTAAGTATGCAGCACCAAGGGCAGTTGTTTCTGTAATCTTTGGCCGCACCACTTTTGTATTTAGAATATCACTTTGAAATTGCATCAACTGATTATTAATGGTAGCACCACCATCTACTCTTAGTTCTTTAATATGTATTCCCGAATCAGCTTCCATTGCTTTCAATACATCATAAGTCTGGTAAGCGATACTGTCTAAGGCAGCCCTTGCGATATGGGCATTACTACTGCCTCTTGTTAATCCAAAGATGGTACCTCTTGCATACTGGTTCCAGTGTGGAGCACCAAGACCTGCAAAGGCGGGAACCAAATACACACCATCTGTATCTTGCACCTGGGCGGCTAATTTTTCCACTTCAGCCGATGTGCGGATAATTTTTAACTCATCTCTTAGCCATTGTACCACTGCGCCGGCAATAAATACACTTCCTTCTAACGCATACTCTGTTTTGCCATCAATTTGCCACGCAATTGTCGTAAGCAAGTTATTTTTTGATATGATTGCTTTCTCACCTGTATTCATCAGCATAAAACAACCCGTGCCATAAGTATTCTTTACCATGCCCGGTTGAGTACATAGTTGTCCGAAGAGGGCAGCCTGCTGGTCACCTGCAATACCCGCAATAGAAATTCGGGAATCAGGAATAATATTTCCGGTGACACCATAAATTTTACTGCTTGGTTTTACTTCCGGTAAAACGGATGCCGGAATATTGAACAGTTTTAATAATTCTTCATCCCATTGCAACGAATAAATATTATACAACATCGTTCTGGAAGCATTGGAAACATCTGTTACATGCACAGAGCCGTCGGTAAGTTTCCAGGTAAGCCATGTATCAATTGTACCAAAAGCCAATTCACCGTTTTCTGCTTTTTGCCTTGCGCC
>JBKJIX010000120.1:0-4348 GCA_046598205.1 Chitinophagaceae bacterium | reverse complement strand
AAAAAAAGTCGCCAAAACATACTTAACTTAACAGTAGTTATAAATATTTCGCAGTATGACTTCCTTTAAATTTTTTCAAATCAACAGGCTTACCTGCAAAAACCAATTGCCCTCCATCATCCCCGGCTTCCGGCCCCAGGTCAATTACCCAATCGGCACTTTTAATAACGTCGGTGTTATGTTCAATTACCAGGATGGAATGCCCCTGTTCTATCAATGCATTGAAAGAAGTAAGCAGTTTATTTATATCATGAAAATGCAAACCGGTAGTTGGTTCATCAAAAATGAAAAGGATCTTATTATTAGCTCTTCCTTTACCGAGAAATGAAGCCAGTTTTACCCGTTGGGCTTCGCCGCCGGATAAGGTATCGGATGATTGCCCCAATTTTACATACCCTAATCCCACATCGCTCAATGGCTGAATAGCTTTTGCCAAGGCCCCCTCCCGACCTCCCCCGTTAGGGGAGGAGAAGAAAAAATCAATCGCTTCATCTACACTCATCTCCAGTACGTCATAAATATTTTTATCCTTGTACTTTACTTCCAGCACTTCTTCCTTGAATCTTTTGCCACCGCATGATTCGCAGGTAAGGTGTACGTCTGCAAGAAATTGCATTTCTACTACCTGTTCTCCTTCGCCTTTGCAGGTATCGCATCTTCCCCCATCTACATTAAAAGAAAAATGTTTCGGTTGAAATCCCCGCATTTTACTCAACGGCTGGTTAGCATATAAATCCCTTATCTCATCATATGCCTTTATATAAGTAACAGGATTACTTCTTGATGATTTACCAATGGGATTCTGGTCTACCATTTCTATCTGGGCAATGCCTTCAATATCGCCGGTGACCTGTTTATGAAAACCAATCTTATCCCCCAACCCGATAGCTATCGGGTCTCCTTTCAACTTTCGCAGGGCGGGATAAAGAATTTGTTTTACTAAAGTGGTTTTACCACTTCCACTAACACCACTTACTACGCATAATACATTCAATGGAAATTCAACTGTAATATTTTTAAGATTATGTTGCCTGGCTCCTTCCACTGTTATGGAACGATTCCATTTACGAACAGTTTTTGGTGGCTCAATTTTCAAAGTTCCATTCAGGTATTTACCTGTCAGGCTCATCGGGTTGGAAATAATTTCATCATAATCACCTTCAGCTATTACTTCTCCGCCCAAATGCGAAGCCAGTGGCCCCATATCAATAATATGGTCTGCTTCCCGCATCATCATTTCATCATGCTCTACAACAACCACCGTATTTCCTAAATCCCGTAGCTCCTTTAATACTTTAATCAGGTTGGCTGTATCTCTTGAATGAAGACCAATGGATGGCTCATCCAAAATATATAATGAGTTGGTGAGGTTACTTCCCAGGCTTCTTGTTAATTGAATCCGCTGGCTTTCTCCGCCACTTAAAGAATTGGCTAAACGACTTAATGTCAAATAGCCCAATCCAACTTTTATTAATGTATCAAGCCTGTTATGCAGTTCAATTAATATTCTTTTGGCCACTTCTTTATCATGTTTACTGAGTTTAGTTCCCAACGCATCAAACCAAACTTTTAAATCTCTTACTGGCATGCTACCCAGCTCGCCGATATTCTTACTATTTACTTTTACATACAATGCTTCTGTGCGGAGCCGGTAGCCGTTGCAATCAGGACATTCTGTTCTGCCTCTATATCGGCTTAACAAAACCCTGTATTGAACTTTGTACAATTGCGATTCCACATCCTTGAAAAAATCATGGATGCCCATCACTCCGTCACTTCCTTCCCATAATTGTTTGTATTGTTTATCAGTAAGGTCAGCAATAGGTTTATGCACCGGAAAGTTGAACTTCTTAGCACCTTTTACAAAATTCTGCCGCCACCAATCCAGCTTCTCTCCTTTCCATGGAGCCACAGCACCATCATATACACTTAACCGTCTGTCAGGAATTACGAGGTCACGGTCAATGCCCAGCACTTGTGAAAATCCTTCGCAGGTAGGACATGCACCAAAAGGATTGTTGAAAGAAAAAAGATTAGGAACCGGCTCTTCAAACTGCATTCCGTCCATTTCGAACCTATTATTGAAGTGAAGAAGTGAATGGTGAATAGTGAATGGTGAATGGGCAGATGCCTTCAAATTCTTAGAGACAGAATGTGTTCCATCGGCTTTGGACTGTTGACTACTTTGTACTTCCAGGTACACATCACCTTCCCCTTCATAAAAAGCAGTTCCTATAGAATCAGCCAGGCGATGCCTATCATCTTCATCAAATTGTTTTACTACAATTCTATCAACAAGTATGTGAGTTATTTTTTTACTTTTTAATTGTTTATCGTCCAATTCAAGTAGTTCCTCAATCCTTTGAGGTTCTAAAGCCCCTCCTGCGGAAGGGTTTGGGGAGGCTACTCTACTAAATCCTTTCTGCACCAGGATATTCAATTCTTCTTTTATATCCCGGTTTTTATGCTGTTTGAAAGTAGCCAGTATAAAAACCCTATCTCCTTCTTTTAAATTTGAAATAGCATTCAACACATCCGTCACATCATCTTTCTTTACTTCTTTTCCTGAGACGGGAGAAATGGTTTTTCCAATTCTTGCAAAAAGTAACCGCAGGTAATCATAAATCTCCGTCATGCTGCCTACCGTACTGCGGGGAGTTCTTGTAATTACCTTTTGTTCAATGGCAATAGCCGGGCATAGACCTTTAATATAATCTACATCGGGCTTATTCATCCGGTTCAGAAACTGACGGGCATAAGCACTCAAGCTCTCCGCATAGCGACGTTGACCCTCGGCATAAAGTGTGTCAATAGTGAGGGAGGATTTGCCTGAACCCGACACGCCGGTAACCACAATCAGCTTATTTCTGGGGATTTCAACATCTACATTTTTCAGGTTATGCACCCGGGCACCCTTGATCAGGATGTTTTCTGCGGAAATTACGGTCTTCGATTTGGCGGGGTTCTTCCCTTTTATTGTTTTTTCCATTAATCTGTTTACAAATGTAACACCTTATCAGGCTTAGTGTTACGGGTGTATTCTTAACATTTTGTTAGCAGCCTTTACTACACTTTTTTTCTACAAATGTTTGGCATTTTCAGGAAATGCCCTATTTTTAATTTCCAATAATCCAAAAAAATGAAAAACCTAAAATTTAACCCGCCTATCGTACAAACTTCTACTTGTTTCTTTTAACCGAATTTTTTATCGCAACCAATATCCTTAAACCATTCTGTGTGGCTATACCCATACGGGAGCAACCTAAAACTGTAGGAGTTATGAAAGCTTTATTAAAAAAAACCGATCATGAATTAATTCATCTTTTTACAGATGGAAATGTAGATGCGTTAGAAATCCTGGTGCTTCGGCATAAGGATAAGCTCTATACCTCTATTCTTTTCTTAGTAAAGGACAAGTACCTGGCGGAAGACATCTTCCAGGATGCCTTTATCCGTATTATTGATACGATGCGTGGTGGCCGTTATACTGAGGAAGGAAAATTTCTGCCCTGGGCTATGCGGATAGCACACAATCTGTGTGTGGACCATTTTCGCAAAGTAAAACGTACACCAACTATTCGTAATGGCGAAGACAAAGACATTTTTGAAGTGCTGAATTTTTCAGAAGACAGTGCCGAAACAGTGATGATGAAAAGACAAAGCCATGAAAGAGTCCGGGATATGTTGCAAAGTTTGCCTGAAGACCAAAGAGAAGTTATTATATTGCGTCATTATGCAGATATGAGTTTCAAAGAGATCGCAGCAGCTACCAATTGCAGTATTAATACAGCCCTGGGGCGGATGCGGTATGGATTGATTAATTTGCGTAAGCTGATGACACAAAAACAAATTGCATTATAAAACACGGATAACGCAGATTTATATGGATTGCAGGATTAGCTTTTTTATTTTAAATAACTAATCCATCTAATCAGTTAAATTTTAAAAATCCGTGATAGTTCTTGTCATTCTGTATCTCCATCCGGAGTTAAACTGATTCTGATAAAAAGGAATTTTTGTTTGCTTGCCAACTGGAAGGCTGATACAGAATGACACCAAATTGAAAAAGCCCCTGATGTAAATCGGGGGCTTTTTCGTTATAGTAATTTATTATTTTAACCTGTTGGCGGAGTTAATCAAAATGGAGTTGCATTTAAGTCCGCCAATGGCGGACGAAATGTCAGTAGTGAGCAATAAAAATTCAGAGTATTGAGCTCCATCGGAGCGATATGTAATACCAAAGTGAAATTATATTTAGACCAAAATAGTTATGTTGGTTTTTTTGTTATATATTTGGTCTATAATATATTTAACTATGTCTCAACCCAAACGATTAGTAGTAAAGGAG
>JBKJIX010000193.1:0-8039 GCA_046598205.1 Chitinophagaceae bacterium | reverse complement strand
CTTATTCAATTGGAAGCCGAGTTTTTCGGCGATAACTATCCCCTTGTTACAATAATACAGACCACTATCAACGTTTATATCATCGTAAAAGCTTCCCAGCATGGAACAAGCATTCATTCGTACAGTATCATTCGCTGCATACTGAAGTATCAGATAGGCGCTGTCTATTTGCCGCCGGGTCTGTGCTTTGCCTAATGCCGGTAATAATAAAAGCAACACTATTTTCAGTAATAATTTCATCTTATCAATTTAAGTAATGGGTAATTTTATTATGAATTCAGAACCCTCTCCATCTTTACTATTTACAGTTATTTCTCCACCATGTGCTTTTACAATATCATAACTAAGTGATAGACCCAATCCAGTTCCTTGACCAGTTGGCTTAGTGGTAAAGAAGGGTTGAAAGATTTTGTCTACTACTTTTTGAGGAATGCCACCCCCATTATCAGTTACTTTTATCTCGGCCCCTCTGCCTCCCGATAGGGGGTTCTGGGTCGTTTTGATTGTAACTGTCGGCTCATAACCCGGAATGTTTTGCTTCTGCTTTTCATTGACTGCATAAAACGCATTCGTCAATAAATTCAATACCACCCTTCCAATATCCTGCGGAATGATATTGATGTTGCCGATGGATTTATCAAAATCTGTTTTCATTGTGGCATTGAATGATTTGTCTTTTGCTCGTAAACCATGATAACTCAAGCGTAAATATTCATCGCATAAGGCATTAATATCTGTGAATTCTCTTATACCGTTACTGCTGCGGCTATGTTGTAACATTCCTTTTACAATGGCATCGGCCCGTTTACCGTGGTGGTTTATTTTTTCCTCGTTGGACTCAATATCACCTGCAATAACTTTTACTTCCTCGAAATTTCCCTTATCAACTTCCTGACTTAATTCATCAATCAATTCAGTATTCACTTCACTAAAATTATTAACGAAGTTCAACGGGTTTTGAATTTCATGTGCAATGCCGGCGGTGAGCTCACCAAGGCTGGCCATTTTTTCCCGCTGCACCAATTGCGACTGTGTTGATTTCAATTCTGATAAAGTGTTTTCTATTTTATTTTTTTGTTCTTTTAAAAGATTATTTACTTTTTGTTTGTGGCGGTTATTTCTGAGCAGGATGAATGCCAGGAGTAGAAATATACCCAATGCGGATAGCAAGGCGATATATTTTATTCTATTGCTGAACCGCTCTTGCTCCTGACTTATTTTTTGCTGACGTTCCTGTTCTTGCAGCATTAACAACTGCAGTTGTTTGAATTTTTCAGGGCCATACAAACTATCTTTCATTGCTATGGCAATATCCTGGTAAAAAAAGGCACTATCCGGATTTTGGACTTTCCTGTATAGTTTGACAAGTAAATTACTTGTTTCGAGCACCTCTAATTTCTGCGCAACGTTCTGTCCGTTAACAAATGCCTGGCGGGCATAATACAGACTTGAATCGTATTGTTGAATAGATTCGTATACCTCAGCAATTTTTTTTAGAACCTTGCTAAGATTGAGGTTGTCGTTTGAGAGTCTTGAATTCAACAAAGCTGTATGATAATACAGCAAGGCGGAGTCTTTTTTTCCGATGGCGGCATATACATTTCCCAGGCCGGTTAAAACATTGGATTTTAAAGCAGGGGGAGCGGTCTTCAAACCGGAATACTTCTTATAAGCCTGCTGCAGGTAATACATGGCCGAGTCGGGCATCTTAAGCAAATAATACGCATTTCCGATATTGGATAGAACCAAAATACTTGGCATCTTAATGGACAATTGTTGATTGATTTTATTAGCCGGCAACAGGTATTGAAGTGCCTGCCGGTATTCTTTGAACTCGATATAAGTAAAACCAATATAGCCAAGGCTGGTAGCCTCTAAGGCAAGATACTTTAACTGACGGTTGAGCTGCAGCGCCTCAAATTGCATTTTGAGTGAGGCAGGATAATCACCCAAAAACCGAAGTGATTCTCCTGCCCTATTTAAAGCTATAACTATTCCAACTGTGTGGTGCAGCTCCCTGGCTAGATCTAATGCTTTCATTGAAAACAGCAGGCTTGTGTCTGGTTTAGAAAAATAGTATATGTCCGCAATATTCAAGAGCAATTCTAAACGATTGGTATCCCGCGGTGCTTTTTCAAGCAATTGCTTCAGACTATCTACTCTCTGGTTCTGAGCATTTGAAATAAAAAACATTCCCGTAAAAAGAATTAATGAAAAAACTTTCATATAGAATTAATTTTGAGTATAATAATAAACTCTGCAAACTCACCTTCTTTTGTTTCTACTTTCAACTCTCCGCCATGCGCTTTTACGATATCATAACTTAAACTTAATCCTAATCCTGTTCCTTGCCCGGTAGGTTTTGTGGTGAAGAAGGGTTGAAATATTTTATCCAATACTTTTGGGGGGATGCCGTTGCCGTTATCAGTTACTCGTATTTCCACTTTGCCCCCATCCCCTAAAGGGGAGCCGAGTCTTTTGGTGGTGATAGTCACTATTGGTTCGAAGGGTTCAATACCCTCTGCCGGTTGGCGGTGATGGAGTTTTTTCTTTTTCTCATCCACCGCATAAAAAGCATTGTTGATCAAATTCAAAACCACTCTGCCTATATCCTGAGGAATGATATTGATGCTACCGATTGAATTATCAAAATCAGTTTTCATCGTTGCATTAAATGATTTGTTCGCAGAATCCCGTGGATCTTTTGCCCGCAGCCCATGATAAGAGAGTCGGAGATATTCATCACACAGGGCATTAATATCTGTTGGTTCTTTTACACCGCTGCTGCTTCGGCTATGTTGCAACATTCCTTTTACAATATCACCTGCCCGTTTGCCATGATGATATATTTTTTGTTCATTGTCTTTTATATCATTTGCTAATTCAATTGCCAGTTGCATATTGCCAGTTGCCAATTCGGCCTTTAATTCATCGATCAATTCTGTATTTACTTCCGAAAAATTATTGACAAAGTTCAACGGGTTCTGAATTTCATGTGCAATGCCTGCAGTGAGTTCACCCAGGCTGGCCATTTTTTCGGATTGGATAAGTTGGGATTGGGTAGACTTTAACTGGTTAAAAGCATGGTTAATTTTTTGGTTTGCTTTATTTTTATTCAAATTGTTTCGCCATAAAATTCCTGTAATCAACAGTAGAACCGACAACCCGGCAACTAAAGCATATAAGTGAATACGGCTTTTAAATTTCGCCTGTTGGGCAATAATTTCTTGCTGCTTTAATTTTTCATTAAAGGTTATATTTTGAATTTTTCGTTCTTTATCTAAACTTAAAATGCTATCCTTATAAGCATAATTCCATTCAATATATTTCAAAGCACTGTCTTTATCGCCCTTCAATTTATAAACAAGAGCAAGGTTATTTAAGGCCTCAAGAAAAGTCTTTATTTCTCTTTCGGGGTTTTGGGATTCCACAACCTGTGAAGCATAGTAAATTGAAGAATCGAGCTGCCTTTTATTTTTGAAAGTTGTTGACATGCCACTGAAAATTTGCAGGGTATCCCGAAAAAGACCGTTTTGAATTGCCAGGTGTAAGGCAGCATGATAATCTTCAAGAGCTATTTTATAATTTCCCTGCATACTTTGAATAGTTGCTAACAGGTAATAAGGGAAATTCCATTCTGCTCCATAAGAAATTTCTTTTTCGATAATTGCTTTTTCAGCATAAACCTTTGCTGAGTCAAGCTTATTTAGTAATAAATAAGTTTGGGATATTTCGGCAAAAAAGGCAGCGATTATATTGCGGTGTTCAAAAAAAAACTTTCCTTCTTTCACGTTTTTTGATTTAGCCACCTGCACCCCTTCAAATGCATGCGAAAGAGCATTTTTATAATCGCCAATATCTCTATAAGAACCTTGCAATACCCCATGTGCAGTTACAATACCAATATTGTCATTTAATTCTTTATAAATATTCAAAGCTCTCAGTGCATCGTGTATTGTTGCACTGATATCTTTAGTGTACAACTTGCTGCCCCTTACTATAAAACAGTCGGCTTCTCCTCTTTTATATTTTATTTTTTGAGCTAGTGTAAGCCCTTTTTGAATGTAATAAATTGCTGAATCAAACTGTGATTGTTGATTTGCTAAATAAATCAAAGTATTTACTTCTGTTGTATCTTGTTTGTTAAGGTTTATAATTGCCCTGCTATCCGCAAGGCTTTGCTGTCCATACCCAATTAAAGTGTTTAATATAAATAGAAAAAAAATTAATCTTATTTTCATACTGTAATGTTTGATGCACTTTTAACAAGGCAATTGAATTATAAACTTAGTTCCTTCACCTTCCTTCGTTTCCACTTTTATTTCTCCTCCATGTGCTTTAATAATATCATAACTTAATGATAAACCCAATCCTGTTCCCTGCCCGGTAGGCTTGGTGGTAAAAAAGGGCTGAAAGATTTTATCCAAAACTTTTTTAGGAATGCCGTTGCCGTTATCTGTAATAGAAATTAAAACCTCAGCCCCCCTGCCCCCCGAAGGGGGGTTCTTGGAAGTCTTCACTGTAACAGTAGGTTCATAGCCTTCAGGTTGTTGTTTCTTTTTTTCTGCTACTACATAAAAAGCATTGGTGAGTAAATTCAATACTACTCTTCCTATATCCTGTGGAATGATATTGATATTACCAATTGAATTATTAAAATCAGTTTTCATTGTTGCATTAAATGATTTGTCTTTTGCTCTTAAACCATGATAGGAGAGACGTAAATATTCATCACACAAAGCATTAATATCTGTTGGTTCTTTTATACCACTGCTGCTGCGGCTGTGCTGCAGCATTCCTTTTACAATATCTCCTGCCCGTTTACCATGATGATTTATTTTTTCTAAATTCTGTTTTAAATCCTGTGCAATTTGTTTTGCATCTTCTATATTCCCTTTCACCATCTCCTCATTCATTTCATCTACCAACTCAGTGCTTACTTCACTAAAATTATTAACGAAGTTCAACGGGTTTTGAATTTCATGTGCAATACCTGCAGTAAGTTCACCCAGACTGGCCATTTTTTCTGACTGGATTAGTTGGGACTGAGTAGATTTAAGTTCTGATAAAGTACTTTCAACAAGTTCTTTTTCTTCTTTTAATTCTTTTGTACGTTCGGTAATCTTTTCCTCGAGTTTTATTTTTTCTTTTTGCAAAGCCCTTGTACGCCATTTAGTAAAAGTCAATATTCCAAATAAAAGTAAAAGGATATATAATGTATAAGCCCACCATGTTTGCCACCATGGCGGCAATACAATTATCTTAACCGATATTTCTGAGCTTACCCCATAACTGCTTGTTGCTCTTACTCTGAAAACATAGTGCCCGGGGGGTACATTAAAATAATAAGCTGTTTTTTCCTCTCTTACATCACGCCATTCTTTTTCATATCCTTCCAGTATATATTGATGAATATTGTTTTCAGGTTCGGCAAAATGAATAGCAGCAAAGTCAATTGAAATTTTATTTTGATTATGACGAAGTGATATCTCCTTTGCATCTTCAAGTGCTCCCTTCAATATTCCTTTTTTTTCATCCTTTATGGAATGACCGTTAATCTTAAAATCTGTAATTACAATTTGTGGTGAAACTGAATTAAACACTTTATTGGGGAAACATTTATAATAGCCATGAGGATTGCCAAAATATAATTCACCGCTTAAACTGGTATAAGAAGGCTCATGAGGCAAAGCTCCTACATCAAAAGTGCCAAACTTGTCTCCATAAATATTGACTTTATCGTTATGAAGATCGTACCGGAAAATACCTAATGAAGCAATACCCCAGATATTTTTATCAGCGTCTTCCGTCATGGATTTTACTCTTGTATTTCTGAATTCAGAGTCTTCTGGTCCAACCTTGATAAAAGAATCCAGTGAATCATTTCGGTAATAAAGTCCTTTGCTGGTGCCTACCCACATTTTTCCATCACTGCTTTTGAAAATATCCCAAACTATCAATCCTTTTAAATAATGTTTAAACTTTTTAGTAGTGATATTAAAAAGATCCAGGCCGCCATTTTCTGTACTCCAAACACTCATCCATATATTGCCATCGCCTTTTTCTAAAAAACTGACAGGACCTCCCTGTGCCATGCTATTAGAATCACTGGGATTATTTGCATAATAGGTAATTGCACCGGTATTATTATTTTTTATTGCTAGTTTTCCAACTAAGCCAAAATAAGTTTCATTTGAAGTTTCAAGAACATCCAATACACCTGTGATAAAATCATTATGAGTAACAATTGGTGTATTGAAATATTGCTTAAACTTGCCTGATTTCGGATTAAAAAGATTCGTTCCATTCCAGGTGGAAACCCATAATTGTCCGTCTAGCCTTAACCGTAACCCAGTGCCCGCATTAGAGCTGATGGAAAAAGAATCAGCAGCGTTACGTAAAAAAACTTTCTTCTCACCCGTTTTTGTATTTTCAACTCTCAAACCTTTGCCATCTGTGTTCATCCATAAATTGCCGGAATTATCTTCTAAAAAATCGGTAACAGTTGCTTCCATTTTCACTTCAGTAAAACCAGTTTGAAACGGATCAATTCTAAAAAGTTCACTCTGTTCATTGCTTATCCATAGCACACCGTCTTTTGATCTACAGGCTGTCCATGGTCTGTTGTCAGTATATCCATTGAGCCTTTTTTTATCCTCGCTTGTAAAGCGATTCATTTTTTTTGTTTCAGGATCATAACAAATAAGACCATCTGAATAAGTGCCTATCCATAATTTTCCCAATACGTCTTCGGTAATAAATGTTATATGGAAAAAGCCATTAACACTTTTAACAAGGGGGGTGCTAAATTTTTCAGGATGCAATGGGTCGTACGAAAATCTTTCGAATGTTCCTGTTGACCTGTTCATTAAATGCAGGCCATTACTATCTGTACCTACCCAAAAATTGCCTTTGCTATCTTCGAAAATAGCTCTTACTTTATTACCAATAAGGCTGTTCGGATTTTTTGAATCATGTATGTATCGTGTAAATGTTCCTGTTCCTTTATTAAATTTATTAAGACCTCCTTCTTTTGAGTTTCGATCCCATTCCATTCCTGTGCCCACCCACAATACACCAGCTTTGTCTTCATAAATCGACCGGACAATATTGCTGCTCAGCGATGAATTATCATTAGCTGAATTTACATAATGTTTAAATTTTCCTGTGGCGGGGTCAAAGCTCTCAAGTCCATTACCACCACCCCATATTATACCATTATGATCAATGAGCATACAAGAACCAAAATTATCTTCACCGGCGGGGAGCCGGTAATGAATAAATTTATTCGTGGCAAAATCAAATTTATCAAGACCCCCCGGTACAGGTATCCATATATTGCCGGATAAATCTGCTGCAATACATTCAAAAGTCTTAGTATTAATTGAATTGGTATCACCAGGGTCATTGCGATAGACTTTCATGTGGTACCCATCATATCTTACCAGGCAATTATTAGTTTGATCGGCAAACCACATATACCCATACTTGTCCTGGGCCATGCTTACTACTTTGCCTATCGTAAAATCTTTAGTACCCCTCACAAGGTTAAATGCAGGCAACACTACTTGCGAAATGCCATGCTTTGCAACCAGCAGTAATAAAATAATAAAGATGCCGAGGCCATTAGAGGTCATTAGCTTTTTCAGATACGATGAATACATGATTTAATACCCGGGGTTTTGTTGCAGGTTAGGGTTTACAGCCAATTGTTCATCGGGTATAGGATAGAGTAAATACTTAGCATCGCTTACGTAATTTTTTTCCTGGAAAGGTTGAAGAAATTTTTTAAACCGTATCAGGTCGGGTCTTCTCCAGCCTTCCAGCCAAAGTTCTCTTCCACGTTCATCTATTATATTATCAAGACTTACAGAAGATAAGGCAGAAGCCCCTCTCGAGGGATCAGTACGGATAGCATTTACTATCAATGTAGCAGTGTTACCATAAGACCCGGCATTGGTGGCTGTACCTCCCCTGAGTATCGCCTCTGCTTTCATCAACAACACATCCGGTAAGCGGAAATAAACAAAATCATTATT
>JBKJIX010000146.1:0-18623 GCA_046598205.1 Chitinophagaceae bacterium | reverse complement strand
CCCACAAAGTTTTTCACGAAGAACACAACGTATTGAAAGTAAAGGAATTTTTCTTTGTGAACTTTGTGTTTTCTTAGTGTTCGTTGTGCTACGTTTACTTTTGAGACAGCCTCTTTTTTATTCAAAATTCATTAGAGTTTATTTCAATCCCTTTAATATTTGCCGACTGCCATCGTCCAATGCTTTTGAAGCCGCATCATCTGCTTTTCCATCATACTTTCCGGTTACGTTCGGCTGCAACTTAGTAGAGCCATCAGCCAATTTTACCAGGGTTAACGTAGCTTCAATATTAAATGATGAGGCGGCGTTAGGGTCTGTGTTTTTAATTGCCTTCAGCAAACCACCTACTTTACTGCCTGATTTAATTTTTACAAAATCAGTAGCCAGTGTATAATCACAATTATATTTTCTTGCATCTTCTTCTGAGGTTATGGCTATAGCATCTATAGCACCATTCTTTAATGAAGTAACAAGGTGTTGTTGCAATAACGGAGCCTGTAACTGTCCATCACCTCCTTTTGGTTCGTATACGCCTATACGGATTGTTCCGGCCGTTTTTTGATCCGAAGGTGTTGTATTGCTTTTGCCATTTTCGTTGTTCTGATTTTTATACTGGTTCATCATTTCATTCATGTCGAACTTATCCTGGAGGTCGCCTTCATTCATCGTTTGAATATAGCCTAACGGAATTTCAAACAGCATAGAATCCAATTTTTCTGAGGAGAACTCTAATGTTTCCAGCGAAGTTGCAAACTCAGTTGTTTTGGAAGTACCATCTCCCATTATTATCGTCCTTGTTTCGGTTAATGGAAAACCGAGTTTTCCTTTTCCGCTGCGGTGAGTTACATAACGGTCTTTGCAATCTGGCTGTTGCTTTTCTGTGGAATTGGCGGTAGTTGTTGGCGTATAACGTATCGGGCAATTAAACTGCGGCAAATCAATATACCAGCCGTCTGTTTTAATAATGAGGCTATCTTTCATGGTGCAGGCCTCAGGAGAAGGTTTTATTTTTTGTGATGTCCACACATGTCTTGCTGTAAAGCCATTCATTTTTTTTCGTTCCCCTGTATCATTAATACTGTACCACATGTGAATGACCCCTCCTTTTTCCGGAGTGGTTTTGGGCTGAGCAACGGGTTTGGTTTTTACCGGCGTAGTTTTTATATCCTCTTCAATTACTTCTTCTTTTGTAAACGGCTCAATGAAGTATATTTTTTTCTTATTATTTATCTTAATAGTTCGCTGCAGGTCGCACTGCTCAATAGTTGTTGGCGGTGCTGGCATTCCCATCATTGCAGTACTTTCAGTTCTTTTCCGCATCCCTTTTACATAGATGGTGGATTCCGTTTTCATACCCATCATGCTGGTGGATTGTTTTAGCTTGTATTGTTGGGCTTTTCCCGGATTGCTTATTGATAAAACAATTATCAGGATGGCTGTGAAAAAGAAAAAAGACTTTTTCATGTTATGAAGTTTGGAGTAAAGTTATTTATTAAAACCATAAAAAAGACTTTGATACGTCCGTAAATAATGCGGCTTTTTTAGCAGACGAAGGAATAAAAAATTAGTTACAGTAAAATAACAAGAGTTCGTTCGGGAGGAGGCTAAAGAACGTCATCGGCCCATAAAAACCATCAGTATCTGCACATCACTTGGGTTAATACCCGATATGCGACTGGCTTGCCCTAGTGTTCTCGGTCTGATTTTGCCGAGTTTTTCCCTTGCCTCATTTCCGAGAGAAGCAATTTTTTTATAATCAAATGTTTCTGGGATTTCTAATTCTTCCAATTGCGACATTTTTTTAACCAACTCCTTTTCTTTTTCTATGTACACATCATACTTTACTTGTATAGAAGCTTGTTCAATAGCGTCTTTTGAAAAGCCACTTAATGCTTCTTTCAGTTTTGGAAGTACATCAGCCAACTCATCCAACTCTACATCGGGACGAAGTAAAATCTTTTGTGCTTTTTGTTTTTCAGTAATTGGCGAAGAGTTAATGGAAGCGAAGTAGGAATTGATTTCTTCCGGCTCAACACCAAAATCTTTCAGAATTGATTTTATTTCTTCTACACCATTTCTTTTTGCAATCACTTTGTCCATTCTTTCTTGTGAAGCTAGACCCAGGCGATAGCTTAATTCTGTTAAACGTAAATCGGCGTTATCTTGTCGTAACAATGTTCTGAACTCTGCTCTTGAAGTAAACATTCGATACGGCTCATCCGTTCCTTTGCTTATTAAATCATCAATCAATACGCCAATGTATGCTTCACTTCTTTTTAATATAACTGGCTCAAGGTTTCTTGTTTTCTGATGTGCATTGATTCCAGCCATTAATCCCTGGCATGCTGCTTCTTCATACCCGGTGGTTCCATTTATTTGCCCAGCGAAGAATAAATTTTGTATAAGTTTTGTTTCTAATGTGTATTTTAACTGGGTCGGTGGAAAGAAATCATATTCTATCGCATAGCCGGGACGAAACATTTTGACATTTTCAAACCCCACTATATTACGAAGAGCTTCGTATTGCACGTCTTCGGGTAAGGAAGTAGAAAATCCGTTTACATAAATCTCTACTGTATTCCATCCTTCCGGCTCAATGAAAAGTTGGTGTCTTTCTCTTTCTGCAAACCGGTTAATCTTGTCTTCAATGCTCGGACAGTATCTTGGCCCTACCCCATCAATCCTTCCGGCAAACATTGGGCTTCTTGAAAAACCTGTTTTTAAAACATCATGTACTTTTTGACTGGTATAGGTTATCCAGCAGCTTCTTTGTGTTTTAGGTTTCTCCGTTTCTAAATAAGAAAAGCCAACTACGTCCTCATCACCAACCTGCTCTTCCATTTTACTATAGTCAAGGCTGCGACCGTCTATTCTTGGAGGAGTTCCGGTTTTTAAACGATCACTTTCAAATCCCAGGGAAACTAATTGTTCGGTAATGCCTGTGGCAGCTTTCTCTGCCATTCTTCCGCCGCCGAAATTTTTCTCTCCGATGTGAACGATACCATTAAGGAATGTTCCATTAGTGAGAACTACGGATTTTGCTTTTATTTCATGTCCCAATCCGGTCACAACACCCGAGCAGATTCCATCTTTTATCAGCATTCCCTTTACCATGTCCTGGTAAAAATCAAGGTTCGGCGTTTGTTCCAGCATTTCCCGCCACTTAATAGAGAATAGCATCCGGTCGTTTTGTGCTCTGGGGCTCCACATGGCCGGTCCCTTACTTCTATTCAACATTCTAAACTGGATAGTGGAGAGATCTGTTACAATTCCAGAATATCCACCCATCGCATCAATTTCCCTCACAATTTGGCCTTTGGCGATGCCTCCCATAGCCGGATTACAGCTCATTTGGGCAATAGTTTGCATATTCATGGTTATCAAAAGTGTTTTGGAACCAAGATTTGCTGCTGCTGCCGCTGCTTCACAACCAGCATGACCAGCACCAACCACTATTACATCGTATTCTGGAAACATAAGTTGGCAAAGGTAATTAACTAAGAGCTAAAAGGTGATATAGAGTCAATAGGAACGTTCCACGGGAAAAAATGTTCCAGGGTGAAACTTTTTTCCCGTGGAACGTTAGGTGCGGAATCATGTTCGGTTCTATATCAGTCGGAACAGAGTTCCGTCATCCTATTGGCCATATTTATTCATGTAAAATCCTTCCGTACTCCTCATTTTCTCTATTTCTTTTCTTTTTTTGTCTTTATAGCCACATAAATGCAGCACCCCATGAAAAATAACCCGGTGAAGCTCTGATTTGAAGGAAACACCAAGTTGGGCAGCATTATCTTTTACACGATCAACACTGATATAGATTTCTGCCTGTATTGCATTTGAATCAGAAAGGTCGAAGGTTATAATATCAGTATAAAAGTCGTGAGACAGGAATTGGCGATTGATTGCCAACACGGCCTTATCTGTACAGAAGATGTAGTTAATAGACTGTAGTTGTTTACCCTCCTTTTTGAAAATGGATTGGACATACTTCTTTAATTGAGTTCGGTTAGCCAGGCTAACTTTAACTCCCTGGAAAAAGAAGCAAACTTTTGATTTTGATGAAGAAAGGGGCATATTTTCAAAATTCGTAAACAAAAACAAACTAACAAAGGTAGTTTTGCATTTATGCTCCCATTTTAATCGGAGCATATTAAATAGCAAAATGATTGTAAGGCTATCTGAATTGAAACCAGGACAGGCAGGAATTATTAAAGAATTCAACAGTAATGATATTTTTCTGAAACTGATGGAAATGGGCTGCGTACCAGGCGAAATAATTCTTATGGAACAGGTGGCACCTCTTGGCGACCCTATATCGGTGAGTGTTGCAGGATACCATCTAAGCCTCAGAATTAATGAGGCAGAACATATATTGGTGGAATTAAATAATTGATTTTCAATTAATTAGATGAAAATAGGTCTGTATTTCGGCTCGTTCAACCCTGTTCATGTCGCCCATCTTATCATTGCCAATCACATTCTGAATGAAACCGATATTGAAAAAATATGGTTTGTCGTTTCTCCTCAAAATCCATTTAAGACAGAATCAAGTTTATTAAACGAGTATCATCGTCTGCACCTTGTTCGCCTGGCAACGGAAGACGATAACCGGATAAAGGCGTCGGAAATAGAATTTGGCTTACCCAAACCGTCCTACACAACTGCTACGTTGGCTTATCTCGCAGAAAAACATCCTGAACATGAGTTTTGTATTATCATGGGCAGCGACAGTTTTCAAAATCTTCATAAATGGAAGAACTATGAAGTGATTATAAAAAATTATCCGGTGTATGTTTATATCAGGCCCGGGTTTGAAATAAATAATAGTATCGAAACAAAGCTTCATGTACTTGATGCGCCGCTGCTTCAATTATCGGCTACACTTATCCGTAAGTATATTAAGGAAGGAAAATCAGTGCGATATATGGTACCTGAAAAAGTATTGGAGGAAATAGAAAAAGGCGGCTATTACAAAAAATAGGGTTAGAAAAAATAACCAAGCAGCAAGCAGCTAACTACAATAAATGGTGCGGCTATCCGGGTAAAGCTTAGCAACAAAAAAGTTCCCATAATAACCATTATGCTGATAAAACTACTGATTGGTTTTATATCAGTGAAAGTTATATCCTTCATTATATAAAATGTAGAAGCAATCATTATTCCAACAACTACCGCATTAATTCCCTCCAGTGAACGATAAACGGCGGCATATTTTTTCATATTATTCCATATTGGAAAAAAGAAAAGTACCAGCAAAGCACTTGGAAGAAAAATAGCAACCATTCCAATGATGCAGCCAATTACCTGCATCTCTTTTCCCATATCTTTTAATGCCGTTCCTCCGGCAAACGAAGCAATAGAAAAAACAGGTCCCGGCAATGCTCTTACTATTCCCATCGCTGTGTACATATCTTTTTCATCAATCTGTACCACATTGGGGTTTCTTTCTTTTATAGCTTTTCCTTCAGGTCTTACACTCCATTGTTCATACATCATAGGCATTAATACCTGGCCTCCACCAAAAACAAGACTTCCCATCCTGTATGTATTTTCAAAAAGGTTAATTGGTTTTCTATTGAGCCATTCATCTTTCCGGGCCATTTCACTTACTATACCAGCAGTAATAAAGATGATACCAAAGAGCCAGAAATTCCACCACCTGATTTTTCTTGGCTTTTGTTCTACTTGCGGAATACGTTTACGGCTGAGGTTGGTGCTGATCCCCCCGGCAATTATTAATGTTGGAATAACCCAGGGCTGGCCAAACAGAAAATAAGTAGCAATAACACTTATTACCATAATAACCCAGGTAATAGTATTTTTTATCGCTAACGGAAATGCCATAAAGGCTGCATAGGCCAAAAACCCAACAGCCATTGGGGCAATGAATTTGAAAACATCTGTTCCCAAATGACGCTGATCAATGTAGGGCAACAGAAACGATAATGCCCCCATCAGTATACTGGCAGGCAAAATCCATATCAGTAAGGTGAGAACAGCCAGCGGCACACCTCCTCTCTTATAACCAATCAATGTAAGGGTTTGGGTGGAAGAAGCACCGGGAAGTAATTGGCAAAATGCGTTGTATTCCATTAATTCTTGCTGGGTAACATAAGGTGTTTTTTGAACAAAGGTCTTCATCATCATTGCTATATGGGCTTGCGGTCCGCCAAAAGCAGTAATGCTGTGTAGGAAAACAGCCTTCAAAAATGGAATATGGCGCAGTAGCATGGAGGTTTAAATATAAATAAAATCAGGTAAGATGAAGAGGATGACAAACAAACCATCATTTACAGTAAATTCATCAAAATTTAAGCATTATGAGACGGATACTACTGGGAATTATTTTGCTCCAATCAACCATTCTTTTTTCGCAAAAAACAAATGACCTGACGGCAAAAATCAGTGCCGCTGCTGATAAAATAGAAAGCAAGAGCATTTCTTGGCGAAGAGATTTGCATGAGCATCCTGAATTAGGGAATAGTGAATTTAGAACGGCTAAAATAATTGCAGACCATCTCCGGTCGCTGGGTATAGAGGTAAAAGAAAATGTTGGTAAGACTGGCGTAGTTGGAATTTTAATAGGAGCTAAACCGGGTCCTTGTATAGGTCTTCGTGCCGATATGGATGGGTTGCCTGTTGTGGAAAGGGTGGACTTGCCCTTTGCATCCAAAGTAAAATCAACGTATAACGGACAAGCAGTGGGAGTAATGCATGCCTGCGGACATGATACACATGTGGCTATGCTGATGAGTGTGGCAGAAATATTAGCAGCTATGAAAAATGAATTAAGAGGAACGGTGAAATTTATTTTTCAACCGGCAGAAGAGGGCCCACCGGAAGGTGAGGAAGGTGGTGCGCCATTAATGATAAAAGAAGGAGTATTGGAAAATCCAAAAGTGGATGTAATGTTTGGCTTGCATATAAATTCTCAATCGGAAGTTGGAAAAATAAAATACAGGAGTGGCGGCACCATGGCAGCATCTGATTGGTTCAAGATAAAAGTAAAAGGAAAACAAACGCATGGCTCTCAACCCTGGGCGGGCATTGATCCGGTAGTAGTATCAGCACAAATTATTAATGGATTGCAAACAATCATTAGCAGGCAAACAGAATTGACTAAAAATGCAGCCGTTATTTCTGTAAGTGTAATTAACGGAGGGGTAAGGTCCAATATTATTCCCGAAGAAGTAATGATGCTAGGGACCATCAGAACATTGGACACCGGTATGCAAAGGATGATTCATGAAAAAATAAAGCTAACAGCATCAAAAATTGCTGAAGCTTCCGGCGCCACTGCCGAAACTTCGATTGACAAAAAAACATTAGTTACTTATAATAACCCCGAACTGACAAAGAAGATGATTCCAAGTTTTATAAAAGCAGCAGGAGCCGAGAATGTAATAGAAGCAGAAGCCGTAACCGGTGCAGAAGATTTTTCGTTTTTTGCAGAAAAAGTTCCCTCTATTTTCTTTTTTGTGGGTGGCATGGCCAAGGGTACCGATCCTAATAAAGCATTTCCACACCATACACCAGATTTTCGCATTGATGAAAGCGGAATGAAAACGGGAGTGAAAGCCTTTTGCAATCTTGTTTTTGATTATATGAATATGCAGACGGCGAAGCCTGTAGGCAAAAAAGGGTTTTAATTTTCGTGGCTAACCAACTTCGCAATATGAAAAAAACAACTATAGTATTTTTATTTTTGGCCCCTCTTTTTGCTATTGCACAAAAGACAGACAAAAAATTAGAAGCAAAACTAAAAGAAGCAATAGGCGGCTACAATGGCAACATTGGTATCTATGTAAAGAACTTACGTACCGGTAAAACCGTTTCCATCAATGCAGACACAGTTTTCCCCACAGCCAGTATTGTAAAAGTGCCGATACTGCTGGGGATAATGGATAAAATACAAAGAGGCGAATTGAAGTATGACGAGGGAATTATCTATAAAGATTCGTTGCTTTATGAAGGTGAAGATATTCTTGGTTCATTTAAGAGCGGTGAGAAAATATTATTGAAAAAAGTATTGATGCTGATGTTAACCACCAGTGACAACACCGCCAGTCTTTGGTTGCAAAGTTTAGCAGGAAAAGGAATAAGAATAAATGAAATATTGGAGAGCCTCGGAATGAAAAACACAAGAGTAAACTCCAGAACACCGGGCCGGGAAAACAACCGGACACTATACGGTTGGGGGCAAACGACACCGGCTGAAATGGCAACCATCTTTGAAAAAATATATCGAAACGAAATCTTTTCTGCGACAGCCTGCGAAAGAATGATGCGTAGCCTTGGCAGAAACTATTGGGATGAAGACGAAGCAATTTCACAAATACCACCAACAGTTGAAGTGTTTAGCAAGAACGGTTGTGTAAACGCCTCCCGAAGTGAGGTGCTATTGGTAAATGCGCCCAACAACCCTTATATTTTTAGCATTTTTACAAAAAACAATAAAGACATCAGTTGGAAACATGAGAATGAAGCATGGACAATGGCGAGAAAAATTTCGAAGATGTTGTGGGAGTATTTTGAGCTGAAGAAGAAATAGAAGAAGACGGGAAAATAAATTAATTTGCATATTGAAAAAAAATAAGTTGCTTTCAAAAGAAATCATATTACAACGTCTCCGGCAAATAAAACCCCAGCTTCAGGAAAAATATAATCTGAAGGATTTGGCATTGTTTGGAAGTTATTCACGGGATGAGCAGACAGACAATAGCGATATAGATATAATGGTTAAAATGGCTGTTCCAAACTTCAAAGACTATGTAAACACATATCGAAACCTTGAAGAGTTATTTCCAGAAACAAAAGTACAGGTTGTAAGCAGGGGTGCCATCAAGCCCAAATATTTTTATTATGTTGAACCAGATTTAATATATGCCTAAAAGGGAAAGTCGCTTGCTTTTAGAAGATATTATTGAAAATGCCGAAAGCATTTTTTGAATTTGTTGGAGAATCATCCTATGAAGAATTCATCAATGATAAAATGAAAGTATATGCGGTAGTTAGGGCATTTGAAATAATCGGAGAGGCCGCAAAACTGATCCCGGATGTGATAAAGTCCAAAATGCCGTTGGTTGAATGGCAGTTAATGACGGATTTCAGAAACATGCTTACTCACCAATATTTCGGTATAGAGTATGAAATTCTCTGGCAGGCTATTAAAGAAAGCCTTCCTTATAACTATGAAATGGTGAAAAGGATTGATTTGTAGCTTAAAGCTTATTTAAACAACTGGTACACCACCCAACTCATCAAATAAGCCAGCCCTGTCATATAGATTAACTGTATCACCGGCCATTTCCAGCTTTTCGTTTCTCTTTTAACTACAGCTAATGTACTCATACACTGCATGGCAAAAACATAAAATATCATTAGCGATAAACCTGAGGCCAAATTAAAAACTGGTTCTCCATTCGGCTTTACCGCAGCTTTCATCTTTTCTTTTAATAGTAAACTTCCGTCGTCATCATCACCCACACTGTAAATGGTGGCCATGGTGCCTACAAAAACCTCTCTTGCTGCAAAAGAAGTGATGAGGGCAATACCTATTTTCCAATCGTAGCCCAACGGAGTAATGGCTGGTTCAATCGTTTTTCCCAGAATACCGGCATATGAATTTTCCAGCTTGTCTGACTGATAGTCTTTTTTTAATTGAGTACTGTCTGCTCCCGGTAGTGAGATGGATTTTTCATACCGCTGCGAAATTTGCTGCATCCTGTTGCCCGGTCCAAAGGAACACAAAGCCCACAGCACCAGGCTGATTACCATAATTACCTTACCGGCATCCATCACAAATATCCTTGCCTTGCTTATCATTGTAGGCAACACATTGCTCCACCTCGGCGAACGATAAGTTGGCAACTCCAAAATGAAAAAACTTTTCTCGTTTATCTTAATAAACCATTTGGCTACATACGAAACTATCAATGCCATTACAAGTCCCAATAAATACAATCCCATCATTACCAAACCCTGCACACCAAGAAATCCAAGCAAGTAAGTTTTAGGAATTACCAGCCCAATTAATATAGTATAAACCGGAAGCCTTGCTGAACAACTCATGAGCGGCGTTATCAATATCGTTAGCAGTCGTTCTTTTTTATTCTCAATATTTCTTGCACTCATGATGGCCGGAACGGCACAAGCAAAACCACTAATCATCGGCATCACACTTTTTCCATTCAGCCCCACACTTCTCATTAACCTATCAGAAAGAAAACTTATCCTTGCCATGTAGCCAGTGTCTTCAAGCAAAGTAATCAAACCGAACAAAATCATTATCTGTGGCACAAAAATCAGGATACCTCCAATACCCGCAATCACTCCATTTATTAATAAGTCTGTCCAACGGTTATCAGGCAAAGCAGTGGAAAGCCCCTGGCTTAGTTTCGCAAAGCCAAGCTCTATCCAATCCATAGGAAACTGTGCCAGCCAGAACACACTTTGAAATAATAAAAATAAAACGCCAATCAAAATCACATAACCCCACACCCGGTGTAACAAAAGATTGTCCAGCTTTTCGGTGAACAATGATTTTTGTAAAGGGTCAGGTTCGGAAACGGCTTGCTGCATTATGTGCCGGATGCGACTATAGCGTTGCAAAATTTCTTCCGCCTGTGTCTTTGTTGGATTGAAATTACTCTTCAACTCAATATCCTCAATCGTCTTCTGCATTGTCTCATTCAAATCAAACGATTCATGATTGATGAGATAATGAATAGCCGTGTAATCGCTTAATTGGGGAAACTGTTCTTTAACTGCTGTTATTGAAGTTTCGGCCAATGCTTTATTATCAATAAAATCCCTGACCGGCGAATGATATAAATGCTGCGCCGTTTGCTCAATTGCTTTTTTCAGTTGTGGAAGACCTTTGTTCTTTCTCGGATTTACCGCAATCACCGGTACACCCAATTCCCTTTCCAATGCTGCAATGTCAATCTTGATTCCTTTTCGCTTGGCCATATCCATCATTGTCAGGGCAATTACCACCGGCACTTTCAAATCAATGATTTGGGTGCAGAAAAGAAGGTTACGTTTCAGGTTACTGGCATCGGCCACCGCCACCACCACATCAGCTTTCAGATCTTTGTCCTGTCCAAGCAGTACTTTATAGCTAACCCATTCATCTTCCCGGCGGGGATAAAGGCTGTAGGTGCCGGGGAGGTCAATCACTTCGGCATTCATAGATGCCGATAATGAAGTAGAACCTGTTTTCTTATCAACGGTCACACCGGGAAAATTGGCGACCTGTTGATTCAACCCCGTCAGGCAGTTAAAAAGGGAGCTTTTTCCACTGTTGGGATTACCCACTAAAGCAATATGTAGTTTGTTGTTTTTCAACTTCCGGTAACTCAGCAAATGTAGAATGGTAAAGGCAAACAGCCTTACGAATTGCGATTTTTGGGCAACTGTATCAGGAAGAAATTGTTGACCAGCACCCTGTTCATTGGGCAGGTAGAGGAAAAGACTTGTGCTTGAATTAGCATTGTTATTTACTTGTCAAATCATCTGTGTTAATTTGTGTTCATCTGTGGCCACCACATACCTTTGTCCCACAACCACCAATTATGTATTCCATTCTTTCAAAAGCCCTTTTAATTGCAATACTATTTTCTGCCTGCTCAACCCCCAAGGCCATCACTAAACCAGACACACAAACAGCAGACAATATCAAAGCTCATATTCAATACCTCGCCGACGATAAACTGGAAGGAAGAAGAACCGGAACTAATGGTGAAGAGCTGGCTATGCAATATATCATCAGTCAGTTCAAAGAAATTGGCCTGACACCAAAAGGAACGGAGTACTATCCGCAAAGTTTTATTGTAAACGATGGTAAACAAATGGATGGTATTACTGAATTAGTAATAAACGGTAATACACTTGAAACAGGAAAAGATTTTTTCCTGTTTCCTTTTAGCCCCACTCAAAAGATTGAAGCGTTACCATCTATTGCTTTGCAGGAAGTTGGCATGCCGTGGTTTTTTGATTTGAAAGAAGTACTGGAAGAAAATAAAAGCAATCCTCACTTTGATTTGGTGGATTATATCCGCACTAATTATAAAGGCATCAATGACAGGGGAGCTGTCGCTATGTTTTTTTATAACACTTCTTCCATTGATGATAAATTGGTCTTTGACCCAAAAGATAAATCAGAAAATCTGGTTATTCCTGCCGTGTATATATCAAAGGCAGCGGCAAAAAAATATTTTGCTGATAAAATGGCAACACTGAACATCAAACTAAGAACATCCATCAGCGAAAAAAACCGGCTCGGCCGCAATGTGATTGGCTACATAAATAATAAAGCAGCCACAACAGTAATACTTGGTGCCCACTACGACCACCTGGGCTATGGCGAAGATGGTAACTCAATGATAAGAGCAGGAGAAAAAAGTATCCATAACGGAGCCGATGATAATGCCAGCGGCACAGCGGCATTAATTGAGCTGGCAAGAAAACTCAAAGCTTCCAAAGCCACTAACAATAATTATTTGTTCATTGCTTTTTCCGGGGAGGAATTGGGTTTGTTTGGTTCAAAATATTTTACCGAAAATCCAACGATTGATTTGCAGACGGTGAATTACATGATAAACATGGACATGGTAGGGAGGTTGAATGACAGTACCAAAGTAATAACCGTTGGCGGATATGGAACTTCACCAGAATGGGCAACTCTAATCAGTAAAGATTATTTTTATACACCCAATGCGATAAAGAAAACAGCCCCGGCATTAACAATTAAGATTGACAGCAGTGGCACCGGTCCCAGCGACCATACGTCTTTTTACAGAAAAGATATCCCGGTATTGTTTTATTTTACCGGCTTGCATACTGATTATCATAAACCATCTGATGATGCTGATAAAATTAATTACGTCGGCGAAAAGATTATTATTGAGCATATAGTTAACCTTGTTGAATCATTAAATGGAAAAGGCAAACTTGCTTTTTTGAAAACAAGAGAAACACAAACGTCCACCAATGCAAGATTCAGCGTTTCAATGGGCATAATGCCGGATTATACGTACTCCGGTACGGGTGTAAGAGCTGATGGTGTAAGTGATGGTAAGCCAGCACAAAAAGCCGGATTAAAAGCAGGCGATGTTGTTATTCAACTGGGAGACAACAATATTTCTTCCCTGGAAAATTATATGCAGGCACTCGGCAAATTCAAAAAGGGAGAGAAGGCAAAAGTAAAATTCAAAAGAGGGAATGAAACATTAGAAGCAATGGTTGAGTTTTAAGTTGTAAATTGTAGTGAGCTAGGTGAACTAAAGACTTTCAATCTATGGCAGACCGAAATACCAAACTGGTTCTTGATACAGTACAGCTTACGGAAGATTTTTTTGCCGACACCCGGCTGCTGGGAGTAATGGCTTCTATAAAAGATTACCAGTTTTGCTGGCACCTAAACGCTAACATTGGCCACGACTTTCGGATTAACAACGATATTGAAATAAAACTTCTTAGAAAGAAGCGATGGTATTTTTTCGGAGTGTATGAATATAACGAACCCACAAGATTTCTATCGCACTATGTTTATAACAACCAGTTTGACGGAGAATATTTGCTCCCGGAGTTTAAACACCTGGATTTTTTGTGGCTGATGAAAGGAGATGAGGTGAGTGACGAATCATTACAAGAAACAATCCAAACTATCAAAGGGATTAACAGTGTGCAATTAGTTTTAGAGTTAACAAATGAGAAGATAAAAAAGAAAGAGAACCTTGTATTTTAAATTTTAACACCATGTGGCAAGAAGCTGATAATAAACTATACAGAAAATTCAAGTTTAAAAACTTCAGCGAAGCCTTTGCCTTTATGACAAGGGTGGCGATTGAAGCAGAAAAAATGGATCATCATCCGCTATGGACCAATGTTTACAATACCGTTGAAATATGGCTGAATACTCATGATGCCGGGGATATTGTGACGGAGAAAGACCATAAACTGGCAAAAAGAATTGATAACTTACTATAAACAAGTAGGAGAAAATTGTAAATTTGAGTATGACACAAATAGTCCTTTCTATTCCTGATGAAAAAGTAAAGACATTTCTCAGCTTTATTAACGACCTCAAATATGTAAAAGTAGAGGATACAGAATTTGTTGTTCCGGAGTGGCAAAAAAAAGAAGTTAGAAAAAGACTTAAAAGCATAAGCGTTAACTCCACTCAGCTTATAACTTCCAAAGAAGCTCTTCGCCACCTGAAGTCGCTCCGTGTATGAAAAAATATAAAATTGTTTTTTCACCAAAAGCTATCACTGATATAGAAGAGGCCGTCAATTATTACAATGAGCTTTCACCAGGTTTAGGAAACCGCTTTCTTACAGATTTTAATTTAATATACAAAGCCATTCATTTAAACCCTTTGTTTGCTTCCGTAAAATATGAGGATGTAAGATGTGCAGGACTAAAAAAATTTCCCTTTTCCGTTCATTATACTGCAAGTAAAATCAACCGGATGGTTACTATCGTAGCAGTCTTTAATACATGGAAGGAGCCGTTCTGGTAACTTATGCCTTTAGCCACCACCATATTAATGGTTCGCCCCGCTGCTTTTGGTTTCAACGAAGAAACAGCAGCGAATAATTATTTCCAATCTAACCCGGATATAAGTAAGGAGGAGTTGCAGCAACGGGCACTAACCGAGTTTGACCTGATGGTGCAAACGCTGCGAAGCCACGACATTGATGTATTCGTTATTGAAGACACCAAAGAACCTGCCAAGCCCGATGCTATTTTCCCAAACAACTGGCTCAGCACATCACCAAAGGGAATCGTTTCTGTTTTTCCTATGTATGCGCCGAACCGAAGAATAGAAAAAAGAGATGAGATACTGGAGCAAATATCCAACGAGTTTGTGATAAGAGATCTGCAGGACTGGACTGAATACGAAGCCGAGGGACGTTTTTTAGAAGGTACCGGCAGTATGATCATTGATTATGAAAACAAGATGATCTATGCCTGTATATCGGAACGGACAAGTTTGTCGGTGTTAGAAAAGTACGCAGCCACTAATGATTTCCAGGCGATTGTTTTTCTCGCCACCGATAGAAACGGGATGCCTGTCTATCATACCAATGTAATGATGGCACTCGGCGAAGACTTTTGTGTACTCTGTGAAGAAGCCATTGAAGAAGAATGGGAATTGATTGCTGTACGACAGTTATTAGAATCAACCAATCATGCTATCATTGCCATTACCCGTGAGCAGATGCACTGCTTTGCGGGTAATATGTTACAGGTAAAAAATAATAAAGGAGAAAAATTCCTGGTATTGAGCCAAACGGCTTTTAACTCTTTGCGAAAAGAACAGAAGCAAATGCTGGGGGCTTATTCTACCTTATTGCCCATCGCTGTGCCAACGATTGAAGAAGTAGAAGGTGGTAGTGTGAGATGTATGATGGCGGAGGTTTTTTTGGAGAAACGATAGTTTTAAAGAGTATTTATACAGTTTACAAAAACTATATAACAAAAACACATAATTGTATAATAGGGTAGACAGAAGGGAGATGTAGTTTTACATTCCTTAAAATGACTAACCACTCCACACAAGAATTACAGCGGTTTATTGAAGATAACAGCCTGAAAAGAAAAGACGGCCTTATTCTTTTTGAAGGCACTATAACGTTATGCAAAACAGAGACTGATTTTAATTCAGACCTGCTCGTTGTTACCCTTCCGGAAGAAATGGTATTGTATGTAATGGAATTCTGCACACCGGGTCAACCTGAAAATGACATGTATCGTACCAAAGACCACCTCTTTACCTGTTTGCCGGATAAAAAACTTGAAATAACCGACCTTAAATCGGGTGACCCGGTAATAATTTCTTTATCTACGATAAGCGAAAGCCATTAAAAAGTAAAAGCTTTTACAGGAATACTTTATACCAATTAGATTTAAAAGTAAACTACTATAAATGGGCTTATTATAATAGAATTTGGACACGGATGACACGGACTAAACGGATAAACACAGATTTTTCTGCTTCGCAGAAATCCGGGATTTTGATTTATCAAAAAAATCTGTGTTCATCTATCCAATCTGTGTCATCCGTGTGCAAAATGTAGTTTTAATGTCCAAATGGTATTACATTTAGTGTCAAACTACAGGTATGAAGCTTTACATCCGCAATATGGCCTGCGAGAGCTGCAAAGTATTTGTAAAGGAAGAACTCGTTAAGCTGGGAAAACAACCACTAAAGGTTGAGTTGGGCGAAGCAGATGTAAAAGGCAAGCTTTCCCCAAAACAAAAAAAACAATTTTCAACGGCGATAAAAAAAGCAGGGCTTGAGCTAACGGAAAATAAAGAAGGCATACTGATTGATAAAATCAAAGCTGTTATTACCGACTATGTAGACAACAACAGTAACATAAAAAGCAATTTATCTGCCTACATAAGTAAAAAGCTGAATTATGATTATGCCTACTTATCAAGCTATTTTTCTGCCATGCAGGCCAATACGATTGAACAGTTTATGATAAGCCTTAAAATTGAAAAGGCAAAAGAAATGCTGGTGATTGACGGACTGACCCTTACAGAAATTGCCGACAAATTAAATTATAGCAGTGTGGCTCATTTGTCAGGCCAATTTAAAAAAGTAGCCGGGCTTCCTGCCTCGCATTTTAAAAACCTGAAAAATATACGCAGGCAAACGATACAGAATTTATAATTTTTGGCAGAGAGTGAAGAAACAATGTGGGTTTTGAATAATTTGTCAGGCTGAAAGAGTGTGAGGTGGATGATGGCGGAATTTTTTTTAATGTCAATAAATTTACTTTTTAGTTTAAACCTATTTCAGGACGAGACAGTAAATAGCTGATGTTACAATGTCGAGCCCGACTTGCATAAAACCCAATTGTTGTGCGTTCGTTCTTCTACTTGTCCAAAAGTTTGACGTGAATGGTTTGAATGTATGTCTGCGCTGCAATCTTATGTTGTAAAAAGAAAAAATATACTTGTTAAAATCCTGATAGTTCTTTGAGGTAGTTGTGTCAAATATTATATAATCAAACCCTTTTTTGATTAGAATGCTTCTTTGATAATTAATTTTTCATTTACGTGTAGGTTAGCTAACATTTTCTCTATTGCATCCATCATTGGTGGTGGTCCGCATACATAAAAGTTTTTGTTGAGGTTACTAATATTTGTTTTTAGCAAATCTTCTGTGACATACCCATTCTCATATCCATCAATATTTTCATCTGATAACACATTGATGAAATTTTCACCTAATAAATTTTTGAATTCTTCTTCCAGAATGATGTCAGCTTTGGTTTTGTTAGCAAAAATGAGTTTGTTATTTGCTATTTCATTTTTTGAATGAAGATACCGGAATATTGAAATAAAGGGAGTAACCCCGGCACCTCCGGCAATAAATACACCTTCGTCTTTGTAAGCAATCTCCCCAAACACATCATGTAAAATCAATTCCTCCCCCTTATTAAGTTGCAGTAGTTGGTTGGTAACGTTTTTATGCGAAGGATATGTTTTAATAGTAAACTCAATGTAATCGTTATCGGGAAGGCATGTAAATGTAAATGGTCTTTTTTCATTCTTCCAGGCGGTATTGTTTATGGAAACATCTGTTGCCTGACCGGGTGTGAATGTGTACGTTGAAGGTTTTTCAGTTACAATTTGTAACACATCATGCGTTATTTTTTTTATTGATTTTATCTTTACAATATGTTGCCCCATGTCTGTTTTTCCTTTATTGCCCCGAATTATTTCCAGCCAATGTTGTAGTAAGCGTTAACAAAAAAATCGTTTCCTTTCTTGCCAACACACTGTGTGGAACATTTTTATGAAGTGCCAGCATTTCTCCTTGTGCTAATACAAGAGATTGCTCTTCGGTTGTAAATAGTATTTCTCCTTCTATCACTTGTAAGCTAATCAGTCCGTCTGCAGTATGTTTTATCATTTCAGCATCTTTATGCAATGCTATAAGCACAATACGCATACCATCAGTTTTATAAACTGTTATGGCGTTGCGGTCACTGTCCTTCCATGTTTTCTCCTCTCTAATCTGTTTAGTAAAACTGCGAAGGTCAATTGCAACCAAAGCTGCATCCATAATACGTTCACCTTGCGGACGTTGTTTGGTAGCGTCATTAAATTTCTCATCCATTTATTGTTTTATTTTAAAATTGCAAGCTTGATTTATTTAAACTTTTCAGGAAATTGTTTGATGATACCATCCGCAAGCATGGCTGACATTTTTAAAATTTCGTCATGCACTTTGTCATAAGCAATTATATCAGCGTTGTAATCTTTTTTGATGCGCTGCACAGCTTCATCAGTTGTAAGTTTAAGATGGTCGTTCATCATCATCTGCATATCTGCTAAAGCCCAGTTAGGATTTGCTTTACTTAAAAATGCAGATATTTCATCAGCATTAGCATACCATTTTTTATTGGCTGAATCGAGTGCTATTTTGTTTCCAGCTTTTGCTGATTTAACTACATCTGCCGAAATAGCAATATGTTCCTTTAATAATTCGGTTAATTTATTTCCGGCATCGTCTCCATAGTAAGGTTTTACAGCATTACCAATATCTACCTGATTTTGCATCAGGCGTTTTACAGCTTGGTCTGCACCGGGTA
>JBKJIX010000194.1:0-9879 GCA_046598205.1 Chitinophagaceae bacterium | reverse complement strand
CCTTCTTTTCTGCTCAACGCTTGCCCTTTATAATTTCAGCATCTTTTTATCCAAACCCGCCAGGCCCGAGAAATCTCCGTTCCGAAGAGTGCGATGGATCTTCTCTCATTACCGGTTAATGATCACGTTAACTATGATCGCTGTTTTTTCAATCCTTCCTTTAATCTATTTCCTTAACACCTCTTCAAAAATCCTACTATTCTCATTGGCCCTGGTGTCGATTGCATATAGCTTGCCCATATTCACTATTCACGACAAACATTTTGGGTTAAGGAATATCCCTGGCGTAAAATTATTTCTGATTGCTGCAGTGTGGTCATTAAGCTGTGTTCTTCTGCCTATACTGGAGCTGGAAAGCAGTATTGAAGCCTCAGTAACGATGAACGATAGTATTTTACTTATTGCAAAGCGTTTTCTTTTTATCGCTGCTATCACAGTGCCTTTTGATATCCGCGATCTATTTCAGGATAAAACAAATGAACTGAAAACAATTCCGGTTATCCTTGGTGAACGGAAGGCTCTTCTTATTTGTCAGGCCCTCTTAGTGATCTATCTGGTTTTGCTATTTCTGTTTACAAAAAGTATCGACGGCAACTTCATTGGATTAATGCTCACTATTATCTTGTCGGGCTGGCTGATATTTAAATCGAAGTGGCAAAAAAACGAATATTACTATTTTTTCTATTTGGATGGAACGATGATTGTTCAGTTCCTGATTCTACTTCTTTGCAGTTACTTGCCTTTATGAAGACAATTGATATTATTTCTATAAATATTCTGGGGAAATCAGAAGTCATTGTTGCAGATCATCAATCCGTCAAAACAGCCTACTGCAAGATTCCAATTGAGACTGAAAGTATCGAGCTGGGCACGACTTCCTTTGCAGGAGATATGGTTCAGGATAAAAAACATCATGGTGGAAATGATAAGGCGATCTGCTGCTATAATTCAGATCATTTTATAAAATGGAAAAATGAACTGGGCTTTGAATTGGGTCCTGCAGCGTTTGGGGAAAATTTAACTGTTCGAGGCGAGGCTGCACTTGAACGCAATGTATTTATTGGCGACCGTTACCAATTGGGCGAAACCATAGTTGAAGTTTCTGAGCCCCGCGGTCCTTGCTACGTGATCGGCATCCGGTATAACTACAAACAATTCCCGGTGCATCTTCAGCAAACAGGATTTACTGGCTATTATCTGCGGACAATTAAACCGGGTTTGGTAAAAAGAACAGACAAGCTAGTCCATATGAGCAGCCATCCTGAAAAAATATCTGTTATGGATGTGAATTATATTCGATATCATGACCCTGGCAATAAAGAATGGCTGCATCGACTGGTAGATTTGAAAGAGCTTTCCCTGGACTGGAGAGAGATGTTTGAGAAGAAACTTTCTAAGTTGAAAGTGGAGGGTTGAGAGTTGAGAGTTAATTTTTCTAATACGTTGCCGGTTCTAAAAACATATTACTGCTCGATTACGTGGGGCGTCCTGTCACTCTCAACTCTCCACTGTCAACTGTCAACTTAATTGGTATCGTCTTTGTACCTGATAACTCATGAAGTCATACGCAATTCTATTTACGTCCGTCTTATTTCTCTTCTCCTGTAAACCCAAAACAGGAGATACAGCCAATCAGCATTTAAGACAAGAAAATTTTGACTTGAGAAAAGAAAATGACAGTCTTAAGGCCATTATTGAAAAATCTGAAAGGACATTCGAAGGTGATACGATCCAGAGAACACCAGAAGTAGTGGTAACAAGCTCTTCGCCAACCATTGCTGGCAGACATGACCTGACACTTCAATGGATCAGTTGGGAGCGACCCGGCTCAGCAATGATCACATTGTCTGATAATAATTCATATACCATTAAAGGAAGCCAGAATGGCGAACAAGGAATTTATCTCAGAATAGAAGGAAAGATCAAACTGCTAAATGACCGCGAGCTCGAGTTTGATGGAAAGATTGAACACAATGTGCATTCTAACTTGGGGGAGCCTTGCATAAAAATCGGGAAGCAACTTTTTAAGGCAACAGGTACACGCAAGTACTGGAGGTTACAAAATATGTTAAGTTGCGATACTACGACCACGGATTATGTGGACATCTATTTTTAGTAGTACGTAATACGTTTTAATGCGAATCAAGGGTTAAAATAACCAAAAATAGAAGCTAAAAAATAATAACATTGTACGCTAAATATTTGCATAAAGCCTTAAAATAAGTATATTAAAGAAGATTCTCACACCAATCTTTAATTTGAGTTTAACGGGATAAAGGACTCTTTATCAATGAAAGTTTTACATCCATATAAATTACGAAACGAAATGTTCCGGTTGCAGTTTTAATTGGTAAAGGTTGTGGCAGCAGCGGCGAATGCATAGCAGCAGCTTTTATTGGGCGAAAGGATACAAAATTATTTAGCCAACCAACCGCAGGGTTTACTACTGGGAATTCCGATTATACACTACCTGATGGTGCCATGCTTTTTATTGCTGCAAGTATTTTAAGCGACCGTAATGGAAAAAAATATGCAGAACGAATATTTCCAGATGTTGAAATTGAAGAAAATGCAAACGAAAAAACCGATATTACAGTCGACCAAGCTAAAAAATGGCTTCTTTCGATGACACTTTGTAAACAGTAAAATATTTTTTCTGAGAATAAACATAAACAATTACTAGCAAGCTACTTTCTTCTCAATTTGTGTAAGATTCATTCTCCCAGCTACGTGAATGAAAGTAAGATTGAAGAAAAAGTAGACACAATATGTTCGCACCGCTTTTAACTTTGATGGTTTTGTTCTTCCTCATCAGAAATTGGACGATGTTTCAACATACCCATTAATTACTAAAGTATTAGTCGAAAAAGGGTACGCTAAAAAAGACCCCAATAAAATTTGCGAGGAAATGTTTTAAGAGTTTTGAGGGCAAATGAATTAAAGTTAAATATAGAGGGACACAGATAGAACCTACGGCCAATAAGGCGTTTTTGCACTACTGGATCAAACGTACGCCGTGGTACTATTTTCCGAGCCTGCACAAAGACTTGCTCGTTATCGGATATGTTTTGACACCCACATATAAGTCCAATAATTTTTTATGAACAAATATTCAATCCCATTTCTTTACGTACTCCTTCTTTTCTCGTGCAACAACCCACAGGAACGTAAAGCAGACAACACATTATCACATGCAAAACAAGACAGCCTTCCCCCTTTAAAGGTAACTGTATTTGTCGACTTACACGACAGCCTGCAACCCCAAACCATTGCTCTGGCAAGTATGCCTGTACCGGTAAGAGTGGCAGTTCCAAACAGCGCCGGAAGTACTTATTCCAAAACCAACTCCAAAGGAGAATTAACTAAAATAAACCTGGAGCCCCCCATAAATAAAAACCTTGCGATTTTACGAAACCAAAAAGGCGAACCCATTTTAGATTCCAAAGGCAAGCCATTTATTATGGGAAATGGCGGCGAATCCAATTTTACTAATTTTACCACTGACGATGGGTTAACCCTGGATGCTATAAGTTGCTCTGTAATGGATAAAGCTGGAAACATTTGGTTCGGCACTTTAGGCGGTGGTATTAGCAAATATGACGGGAAATCCTTTACCAATTTTACTACTGCTCAGGGGTTGGCAAATAATAATGTGAGGAGCATTATCGAAGATAGAATCGGAAACCTGTGGTTCGGTACCGGAGGCGGTGGTGTGAGTAAATATGACGGGAAATCCTTTACCAATTTTGCCACCACTCAGGGGCTGGCAAATAATAATGTTTTGTGCATCGCCGAAGATAAAATGGGAAATCTTTGGTTCGGCACTGATGGAGGTGGTGTGAGCAAATATGACGGCAATCGCGTTGAAGCCATCCAAAGTGGAGAGAAAGTTACTTTAAGCGATCAGCAAGACCTTAAAAAAGATAAAAATGGATTACTTGTTAAATCCTTTACCAATTTTACCACCGCTCAGGGGCTGGCAAATAATAATGTTTGGAGTATTACAGTAGATAAAATCGGGAACATTTGGTTCGGCACTGATGGCGGTGGGGTAAGTAAATATGAGGGGAATCGCGTTGAAGCCATTCAAAGAGGAAAGAATGTTACGTTAAACGATCACCAAGACCTTAAAAAAGATAAAAATGGATTACTTGGTAAATACTTTACCAATTTTACCACCGCTCAGGGGCTAGCAAATAATAATATATTGAGCATCACCGAAGATAAATCCGGAAACCTTTGGTTCGGCACATATGGCGGTGGTGCGAGTAAATATGACGGAAGATCCTTTACCAATTTTACCACGGCACAGGGGTTGGCAAATAATAATGTTTGGAGCATCACTGTAGATAAATCCGGAAACCTTTGGTTTGGCACATATGGCGGTGGTGTGAGTAAATATGATGGAAGGTCCTTTACCAATTTTACCACCGCTCAGGGGCTGGCAAATAATAATGTTTGGAGCATAACCGAAGATAAATCCGGAAACCTTTGGTTCGGCACCGACGGTGGTGGTGCAAGTAAATATGAGGGGGAATCCTATACTAATTTTACCATTGTTCAGGGGCTGGCAAATAATAATGTTTGGAGCATCTTAGAGGATAAAACCGGAAACCTATGGTTCGGCACTGATGGCGGTGGACTGAGTAAATATGACGGAAAATCCTTTACCAATTTTACTACTGCTCAGGGATTGGCAAATAATACTGTTTGGAGCATCACCGAAGATAAATCTGGAAACCTTTGGTTCGGCACTGATGGAGGTGGTGTGAGTAAATATGACGGAAAATCCTTTACCAATTTTACCACTGCTCAGGGGCTAGCAAATAATACTGTTTGGAGCATAACCGAAGATAAATCCGGAAACCTTTGGTTCGGAACTGATGGCGGTGGTGTGAGTAAATATGATAAGAAATCCTTTACCAATATCACCACCGCTCAGGGACTGGCAAATAATAATGTCTGGAGCATAACCGAAGATAAATCCGGAAACCTTTGGTTCGGCACTGATGCGGGCTTAAGCATTTTAGACGCAGAAATGCTGAACAAGAACAACGACAATCCAGGTAGCTACCTGTACAAAAGTAAAGGTAGCATTTCAGATAAAATATTCAAGAATTATAGAATTGGAGACGGTTTACCTGATAATTTTGTTACGCAAGTTATGCAAATGCCCAACGGTAAAATTGCTGTAGGTACTAATTTAGGCATCACGCTGTTTAACGTTTCAGAAGACTATTCTAAATTGACCGATATCGAGATATTCAACTCAAATACCGGCTATCCGGTAAAGGATCTGAATGTAGGGCAAAACGGTCTGTACCTAGATAGCAAAGGGATTATTTGGGCAGCTACAGGCTCAGAAAAAACCGCTTTAGTGCGGTTTGATTATGCCGCATTGAAAAAGAATACTGAACCCCCGACTGTGGTTATTCAATCAATAAAGGTGAATGATGAAAATATTTGCTGGTATAATATGCAAACCAAGGGTATAAGGAAAAATAATCAGGACAGCACAATGGCTTTGTTCCAGGAATTTTTAGCTTATGGAAAAACCCTTTCGGCATCTGAAAACGATTCAATGTTAGAACGGTTTGGAAGTATTCATTTTGATGGCATCAGCAAATTTTATCCTCTGCCTGAAAATTTGGTACTTCCCTATGAGCATAACAAAATAGCCTTTGAGTTTGCAGCCATTGAGACATCCAGACCGTTTTTGGTTAAATATCAATACATGCTGGAAGGTTACGACAAAGAATGGAGTCCGGTTGCCGACAAGAGCAATGCAAACTTTGGTAACATCATCGAAGGAACTTATACCTTTAAACTCAAAGCATATGGAGCAAATGGGGTTTGGTCAGGGCCAATTGTATACACCTTCAAAGTGTTACCTCCCTGGTACCGTACCTTTTGGGCGTACACAATGTATGTTCTGTTATTTCTTTTTACGTTAAGAGCTTTTGTAAAATGGCGTGAACGCCACTTGCGAATGGAAAAAGAAAAACTGGAAGATACAGTTGAAATAAGAACGGCTGAAGTAATTGCGGAAAAGAAAGAAGTTGAAAAGCAAAAGAAACGCAGCGATGATTTGCTTCTCAATATTCTGCCTGAAGAAGTTGCCGAAGAGCTCAAAGCAAAAGGAAGTGCGGATGCCAAACAGTTTGATGAAGTTACGGTTATGTTCACCGACTTTAAAGGATTTACTCAAATTTCAGAAAAGCTAACACCATCGGAGTTGGTTGCTGAAATTCATACTTGTTTTAAAGCATTTGATAACATCATCACCAAATACAACATCGAAAAAATAAAAACAATTGGCGATGCATACATGTGTGCAGGTGGTTTGCCTGTGAGCAACAAAACAAATGCTTTTGATGTTGTAAATGCAGCAATCGAAATTAAGCAGTTCATGCATGAACATTTAAAGCAACGGCAAAAAGAAAATAAAGAACCATTTGAAATAAGAATCGGCGTTCACACAGGTCCCGTGGTTGCCGGTATTGTTGGTGTTAAAAAATTCGCATACGATATATGGGGCGACACTGTGAACATTGCTTCCCGTATGGAATCATCAGGCGAAACTGGTAAAGTAAACATTAGCGGCAGTACTTATAAATTAGTGAAAAATAAATTCCACTGCATTCATCGAGGAAAAATTCGAGCTAAGAATAAAGGTGAGATTGATATGTACTTTGTAGAAATCAGGATCAGGGAAGAGTAAGCTATATTTTTAGCAATACTTCCGATACTTCTCCCTAAAGATGTTGATGCCATTATATATTACTCAGCTACAAACTTATACCCCACCCCCCTAACCGTCTGCATAAAATGAGGCCTGTCAGGATTGTTCTCAATTTTCTTACGAAGGCGTACAATATGCATATCCAGAGTCCGGGTATTGACATCAGAATTATAACCCCAAACAACCATCATTAGTTCATCGCGGTTAATAACAGTATTCGTATTCTTCAGGAAGTAAAGTAGGATCCTGTTCTCAAGGATCGTAAGCTCAATCTTTTTCCCATCGCGCATTAATGAGTGGGTATTTGGATGATGTTCCATATTACCAAACCTGTATACCTCCGATTTCTCATTATTGATCACAAACTTCACTTTGTTGTCGATCAGCGCCACCAAAACATCCATGTTAAAGGGTTTTGTAACATAATCTGAAACTCCAAAACTGTAAGCATCAATCTTATCGATATCCTGAGCTTTGGCGGTCATCATGACAATGATATTGTTAAATCCAAGCTTTCGCACATTCTGACAGACCTCTGATCCCTGCTTACTTGGAAGCATCCAATCAAGAAGGACAATATCTGGTTGTTCCGTCATAATCAGCTCTTCAGCTGTCTCACCATCGGAAGCTTCTACAACCTTGTACCCTTCTGTTTTAAGTCGGTGTACAACCAGAAAGCGGAGATTTTCATCATCCTCAATAACAGCAACTTTAATTTCTTTTGACATATCTATATTTCGTAAGGCAACTCAATTGTAAATTCTGATCCTTTTCCTTCTACACTATGAACTGTTATTGTTCCGTTCATAAAATTAACCAGTTCTTTACAGAAAGCCAAACCCAAACCTACGCTACCTTGTTGATTATATTTGCTCTGGATTCTATAAAACTTCTTAAATATATTTTTTAGCTCCTTTTCCTCCATGCCAATTCCATTATCGGTGAAGGTAAATACCATACTTTTCTTAACCTTCTCAATAGAAATATGCAAGTACTTATTTTCATTATTCGCGTATTTATAAGCGTTCTCCATTAAATTATGAAAAATACTACTTAATAAAACAGGATCTGTAGAAAAATGAGTTACGTCTTTCATATCCAAATCAATTTCATAATCAGCATATTTTAACTGGAAAGCATCTACCATGTTTTGTACAAACACATCCAAGTTTACCTCTTGATATTTAATTTTTATAGACTTATTCTCTATCTGAGTGAAAGATAATAGTTTATTCATCAAATCATTCAATTTATCAGCTTCTTCATCTAAAATTCTACCATAACGCAAACGTTCTTTCTCACTTAATTCCTTTGCGTTCAATATATTATTACCTGCAATTTTAATTACAGAAACTGGCGTTTTAAACTCGTGGGTGAAGTTATTGATGAAATCATATTGCAAGCTAAACAGCTTTTGATTAACGCTTAAGTTTCTGTAAATCAAAAAAGTAATAAAAGCAAGGATTAAATAAATAGCAAAAACACCAATCCCGATAGGTAAAAATCTAATATTTACTTCTTTATCCAAATACTGCCTTTCGCTAAAGAAATAAATTTTATAATCTGCAAATGGGCCTGGCAATGTAATATCAGTGGTAATTAAATCAGTTCGTTCTAAAATAGGGTCATAAGAAAGGGGCTTAATGCTTATAAATTGGTAGAGTTCTGGGTGAATGTTTTCTATTTTAAGTTTATAAGGGTTCAACTCGAAAGAGAAAACATCTTGCTCAAATAAAGGAGACCTCGATTGGTCTTTTAACATCAAATCCTGATAAATTTTTATATCCTCTCGTCTCGGGATATTCATATAATTGATTTTATTAGGCGATATACTAAAGAAAATTTTAAAAATTTGTTCGTTAGTTAACGCTTCTGTAGTATCTGCGGTTTCTAAATAACCAGCAAACTTTAACCCTATTTTATTAAACTCATCAGAATTATTTAATGATAGTGTTCCGGGATTTCTATCTGAAAAAATAAGCTTATTTTCTTTTGTGGCATTTCTATCAAAAGCATACAAACTTTTTACACCCAAAGCGAATCTATTGGTTCTTAAACCATCTGTAATTGGATGATTGCTTACTTGTACATCATAAAAGAAAACTTTATCTACAAAAAGATAATTTTTAAAAATATCCTTTACGTACTTAGCAGATTGTAGAGAATCTAAAAATCCTTGATAATAAGAAATTTCAGGAATTTTATTTTGAAAAAGGCTATTGTAAGGGGCAACTGTTTTTTCTAATACTTCTATTTTTAATGCAGAAAACTCATTCTCAATATATTTTCTAGTAAGATTATAGCCTGAAATTAAGGTCAACACTAGAATAATGGTAATAAGCACCATAAAAGAAATGATGAGCACAAAATTCTTTCGGTAACGAGTGCTTTTTGCTTTCATTACTTATTTATCTGGATTTAAATTTTTATCCAGAAATGTCTCAAGATTTTTATAGAATTCCAATCTATTTTTTGATTCTTTAAAAAAATGACTTTCATTCTCCTTTAAGATATAATTAACGGTTACATTTCTTTTCTTGAGTTCTTTTACAAACTGATTAGTTTCATTCACGTTCACTCTTGGGTCTTTAACTCCTTGAGCTATCAAAAGTGGTCTCTGAATTTTTCCTGTTTGAAATATTGGAGAAGCCAATTTTAAATAATCAGCATCTTGCTCTGGGTTGCCAACCATTTCCCCTTGCATTTGTTGATAAGGCTTGTAATAAGCAGGAAATCCTTTTAGATAGGTGAATAAATTAATAAAGCCAGAATATGATGCAGCACATTGGTACAACTCTGGATGATAAATTACCTGATTTAATGCCGAATACCCTCCAAAACTAAACCCATAAATTGCAATTCTATCTTCATTTATGATCCCTTCATCTATCAACCATTCCACACCGTCAGTTATATCATCTTGCAATTTGCCTCCCCACTGCTTAAATCCCGCGGTCTGAAAAGCTTTACCATAACCTGTAGAACCCCTATAATTCATTTGGAAAACAGCATATCCTCTGTTAGCTAAAAACTGCACTTCGGCATTATATGCCCAAATATTTCTGGTTGATGGGCCTTGATGTGGGAAAACCACACAGGGTAAATTTTTAGGTTTTTTACCCATTGGTAATGTTAAA
>JBKJIX010000126.1:0-13887 GCA_046598205.1 Chitinophagaceae bacterium | reverse complement strand
GCTTTTTGGGATTTTCACTGCCATTTTCTGCTTCGCAGAAAATAATCCGTGTTTATCCGTCCAGTCTGTGTCATCCGTGTTCCCAATTCGCAAAAATTAGATGCGTTTGCCCTGGCTTGTCTTCCTGATATTCCTTTATTATCTCGCCTTTTCGCACCGTATCCAGCACATCTTCTGGTGTGATTTCCCTTTCAAACATCCGCCGGAATCAATGCTCACCAATCATGATTTTTTTACATTCCATAGTTTGTAAATTTATTTCTTCGTTTACATTATACTTTTTGCTTTCACCATTTTTTCCATTTCATTTGTCTGGATAGCATATTCAAATCCCTTATGAATAGAATAAGCACCCACCTGTCCTTTCTTATTCACGGCAAGGAAAGCTACTTGTATATCCTTTGCCTTCGCTCCTTTTATTTTCACTATTCTTTCAATAATTTTTTTGCAGGCTGCATCAGGTGATAGCCCTTGCCGCATCAACTCAACTACAGAATGTGAACCGGCAACCCGTATAATATCTTCTCCTTGTCCGGTAGCAGTACAGGCACCCACTTCGTTATCAACAAACAAACCAGCACCTATGATAGGTGAATCGCCGAGACGACCCCGCATTTTAAATCCGGCACCACTTGTCGTGCAGCTACCACTAAAGTTTCCATTGGTATCCATTGCTACCATACCAATCGTATCGTGGTTCCATTCGCCATTGGCTAATTTGTAGGGAGCAAATGGACCATGCCCTTGTTTGCTCTCTACATTTATAGCTGGCGGTTTATATTCGGAAGTCTTCAACCAGTTTTCATAATTTTTTTGTGCATTGGGTGAAAGTTTTTGCTCTTCCAGAGGAAATCCTTCTGCTATGGCAAACTGTTGAGCTCCACTTCCCACCAGCATTACATGCGGCGTTTTTTCCATTACTCTTCTTGCAACTGCTATCGGATGTTTTATTCTTTCTAAAAAAGCAACACTGCCACAATTAGAAAATTCATCCATGATGCAAGCATCTAATGTTACAAATCCGTCACGGTCGGGATTAGCACCAAGCCCAACACAACAGTTCTGTTCTGATTCAGTCTGCATTACACCTTTCTCCACTGCATCCAAAGCCCTGCCGCCATTGCCCAATATTTCCCATGCTGCTTTATTGGCTCTTATACCCGCATCCCAGGTGGAAATAACAACTGGCTTTCCTTTCACGGTTCCTGTCTCATCCATTGACCAGGCGGCTTTTGTAAATAAACTTGCAAATCCTGTAAAAGCTGATGCCCTGATGAACTTTCGTCTGTTAATCATGTTCCATATTTAGTCCGAAATTAAGGATTGTGCCGGTAAGACAATAAGACTGGAAAAACACAATTAGATTCAAAAATTTGCCGCCTTCCCGTCTTATCGGAAAAAAGAAAAACCTTAACAAACTGTGTAAAAACAAAATTTGATGTTTAAACATTGATTTATTACCTTTGAGTTCTAAAACAAGAAGAATGAAAATAGAAATCATATCAGGAAGCCCCCGGACAAATAGTGTGACCCGCCGTGTGGCTCTATACTTAAAGAATTGGCTGAATCAAAACACCGCCCACGATGTTGGTATTATTGACATGAAAGATTGGAACGTTCCTGCCATTCAATCTGTTTGGATATCCCCTGAAAAAGCCCCGGTTGAATTTCAGCCGTTGGCAGAAAGAGTATTTAACGCTGATGCATATATTTTGCTAACACCGGAATATAATGGCAGCTACTCTCCTGCTCTTAAGAACTTGTTAGACCATTTTCCAAAACGGCATCGCAAACCTTTTGGAATTGTAACCGCTTCACCAGGCGCAATGGGTGGTATCAGAGCTTCACAACAAGTACTCCAATTGATTCCAGCATTATTCGGTATTGCATCACCATATATGCTGATAGTTCCGGCAGTAGATAAAAAATTCAGCCCTGATGGGGACTTATTAGATGAAAGCTTCCAAAACGGTGTTCATAATTTTGTCACTGAGTTTTTGTGGCTGGCGGAAAAAGTAGTAGAAACCCCTGTAGAAAGTTTGAAAAATTAAGTTTCATTATTCCCTAAAGGGAGAGTTGGAATGTCTTTTAATATAAAAAAAATAAAAAGAGTTTACTTATTATGAAATCTATTCTTCACAAGGCCAATACAAGAGGTCATGCCAATCATGGATGGTTAGATTCTTATCACACATTTAGTTTTGCCGGTTACCATGATCCGGAAAGAGTTCACTTCGGCGTATTACGAGTATTGAACGATGATACGGTAGCAGGTGGCAGGGGCTTTGGTACCCATCCGCATGATAACATGGAAATTATTTCCATTCCTACCAGCGGCGACCTGGAACACTTTGACAATATGGGTAATAAACAAATTATCCGCCAGGGCGATGTGCAGGTGATGAGTGCAGGCACAGGCATACAACATGGTGAAAAGAATAAAAATGCTGATAAGCCGGTAAAATTTTTCCAGATATGGGTATTCCCTAATAAGAAAAATGTAACACCCCGTTATGATCAAAAAAGTTTTGTTGATGCTGACAAGCACAATAAACTATTAACTGTTGTATCCCCTATCGGAACAAATGATGGTGGTGTACAAATTCACCAGGATGCATGGTTTATTTTGGGAAAATTGGATAATGGCTTTTCAACATCCTATGAATTAAAAAATAAAGACAATGGTGTTTATGCATTTGTAATTGAAGGTGATGTAACCATTAATGGTGAAAAACTGAATACCAGAGATGGACTTGGCATTACTGATGCAAGCAAGCTGGATATAAAAGCAGACACCAATGCAGAAATTTTATTAATGGAAGTACTCGGCCCCTTTTAATAGTAATTAATCAATAAAGTTCTCCCTCCCAAAAGGGGAAGCTCACCGACTCTTTGATATAAAATTTTAGAAAAGGAATATTATGAAAAAAACAATAGAAGAAATAATAGCACCACCAGCAGCACACATGGTGGGTGACGGTTTCCGTGTACATGGATTTTTTCCTAGTGGCAGAATTGATAAAAGAAGAATGAGTCCTTTCTTTATGATGGACTATGGTTCTAAGATCGAATTTTCTCCATCTAAATAACCAAGAGGCGTAGGCGTTCATCCACATGCTGGCTTTGAAACAGTAACAATTGCCTATCATGGTAAAATTGCCCACCACGACAGCGCCGGCAACAGCGGCATTATTGGTGAAGGTGATGTGCAATGGATGACAGCTGGTTCAGGCCTTTTACATAAAGAATATCATGAAGAAGAATTCAGCAAAAAAAAGTGGATTGTTTCAAATAGTGCAATTGTGGGTGAACCTTCCGCCAAAAGATAAAAAGACAAACCCTAAATACCAGGAAGTTACCAATAGTATGATGGGTCGCCATTTCCTGGCCGATGAAAAAAGTTTTATAGAAGTTATAACGGGAGAATATAAGGGAGTAAAAGGTCCTGCATCCACTTTCACACCAATGCAGGTATATAATGCAAAGTTGAAAAAAGGAGCAACGGCAACCCTTTCTTTTCCTTCAAATTATAACACAGGGTTGTTAGTAATAGAAGGATTTGCTACTATAAATGGAACAGCCGTTGCTACCGATCATTTTGTTTTGTTGAAAAACGAAGGTGACGAAATTGACATTGAAGCAACAGAAGATACAATAATCCTTGTTCTTTCCGGCGAGCCTATTGATGAACCGATAGCTGCCTACGGCCCTTTCCTGATGAATAGCTGGAAGGAAGTGGAAGAAGCAATTGAATCAGTAAGCAGAGGAAAGTTTGGGGTATTAGAGGATTAAAATATTTACCTGTGTAAAACGTATGAAAAATGTCAGCCTTGGCTGGCATTTTTCTTTTCAATAAATGCAATCAAATTCTTTCTCGCATTATTCTGAATCTTTCTTTTCATAAATCCTGTCCAGCCTAATAAAGCACCCTTCCAGCCAAGAGCTTGCGCCGCCCATTTGCTTAGTTTGAATGCGTCACTGTGTTCAATGATTTTTCCGTCTTTCAGCATCATAAATGCTTTGATGTTATTGACAACTTTTCTTCCGGTTTTAGAAAAAGTATAAGTGGCTACCCAGTTACAGGTTGCATACTCTTCATCCAGCAATTGGATATTGGAAAAAGTCAATGAAAAGTCTTTAGCGTTTTTGCATAGCATCTCCCACATGGCTTTCGCCTCCTCTCCTCTCAGTAAACCAAATGCCGGGTCGCTGAATACAATATCATCGCTGTAGCAGCTGTTCATGGTTTGATAATCCAGCTTTTGAAAAGCCGTGTAAAATTTTTCAATAACCTGTTTATTAGCCTCCATATTTATTACGTTGAATACCCTCTGCAAGGTATATGGTTAAAAGAAAATAAAACTATCTTACGACCTTCTTACTACCTCAAAAATGTCATATTACATAAAAATAGTATTATTTACTGTCCTGTCCTTAATAGCCAGGAAGTCCTATTGCCAGGAAGCAGTTGAAAAAGAAACAGTAAAAAAATATTTTACACTTTACAGGGTAACTTATTATGGAAAGGATACAGTCATGGGGCTTGTGTATGCAAAAGAAACATATGGCCTCGCAAAAGGTATAAGCGGAGAGATAAAAGCTGCATACAAAAGCGATGAACCAAGATCGGAAGCCAGCCTCGGAACAGGCATAGTGATAGAAAAAATAAAAAAAGCCGACTTCTATTCGGTATACATTTTCAATAAACATCCGCAAAAAGCTGACAGCAACTATCTTATCCGGGATGGCGATGTTATACAATTATCTGTTTCTCTAATAAAAACAAGCAACCCCAGCCTGTTCAGAAGAATTGACCTTACTGGTGTCATCTTTACTGATAATGATGGGGGACCATTTATCAGTTCAGATATTTTATGGACAAGAAATGACAAACACTTTGAGGACAGCATGCTTAGTGCCTTGTCAGATCACATAAGAAAAACCGGCACTAACATAGATACTTCCTCCAAACCATTATTTACCCGACTGATCGAAAACGGGAGATATAAAGGTAAAAATCTTGTGCTAGTGATGAAAGAATGCAGGCCAGTTGACCTCAAACAATTCTTGTTGTATGTGCTGTCGTATCCAAAGGGATATTATGGAAAGGAATTCAGACTGTCAGAATCATTTGGAGGTTGGGTTTTTGGTGATGCGCCTGTAAATTCATTTGAGGTATACGACACTTTAAGCTCATTAATCCGTAACCTGCCGCTCCTGAAAAAGAAGATAGCCGATTATAAAAAAGTAATAATAGATGACAATTATTTCAATAGCTGGGTAAATACTGCACTTGAAAAATTTAATACTGGTGATATAAAAGGAGCAGAAAGTATTTTCAATAACATTTCAGCTTTTGCAAAGCTCATTAATGAACCCCTGGTAAGCGGCATTTATTACGTTACCAGAGCACAGGTTTACCAGAATCAGGAAAATTATCAAAAGGCAATTCAATTATGCGATTCCGGGATTGGTGTACTTCGTAATACAACAGACCAGGACTACTTACTATATCAGTGCCTGCTAAAAAAAGGATATTGCCTGCGGCAACTAAAGGACAAAAACAAATCTTTAGCTACGTATGAAATAATGGAGGCCATGTTAGCCAAAGACACTTTATTAAAAAGCGATGCATTACGAAATAAAATCCTGGGCAGGATATATAAAGAGAAAGGTAACAGCTATTTTATTTTTGAAGATTTCGAGCAAGCCATCAGCCAATTTACTAAAGGAATTGAAAAATATAAAAAAAATGACACCTATGAAAGTACTTCAGAGGTAGCAGAACTGCAGCGAAACATTGCTATAGTCTATGAAAAACAAAACAGGAATAAAGAGGCAGAAGAAGTTTACAGGGAACTCATCAAAACTCATCAATCACAGGAAGATGCGAATAGTGTAATGTCTGCGTTGGCAAATGTAGCTTATAACCAATCGAAACAGGGAAAATACCGAAAAGCAATTACCAACTACCAGACAACCATAAACTATTACCTGCAGGTGAATCAATGGGCAAATGCTGGATATAATCTATCGCAAATAGGACAATCGTACTGGAGTATCGGCATGTATGACTCGGCCATATATTCGCATCAAAAGGCCTTGGAGTACCAGCAACTTGCTGACAATAATGAATACAAGGCATACGCCTGGGGAAAATTAGGCAGCCTTTATGCATTATCAGGTTTGCAGCAAAAAGCAGTCTTTGCACAAGACAGTGCTTTATTTTTTTCTTATAAAGGGAAAGACACTGTCACTGCCATAAGCTATCTTATTGAGACCGGCAACACATACAAGGAAGCTGATGATGATACAAAAGCATTAGAGAGGTTTCGTGAAGCAGAAAATCTCTCTAAAAAAATAAAAAGTAAAACAAGTCTGCTTTTATCTTTGTACAATCTTGCCGGATACTTTTATCAAAAAGATACTACCCTATCTGGCGGATACTACCGGCAAGCGGCAGCATTAGCAAACGAACTTGGAGATAAAGACAAACAAATTTACACTTCGCTAAATCTTGGGTTATTACAAAACAAGCAATTGAAGTATGCCGCTTCAGAACTCTGGTTTAAAAAGGCATTTATCATAGCACTTAAAGAAAAAAATATTTACGACCTGGCAAACTGCTACTCTTTTCTTGGTGATGCAGCAGAGGTAAGGTTGCGGTATGATTCTGCTATTTATTTTTACAACAGGGCCTATTTTTTATATGATTCAATACAAAACAAACAACAATTGGCTTCCCTTAAAGGCAAGCTGGGTAATATTTATTTAGACCTCTTCAACTATTCATTGGCAAAAAAAGAATATGATGCAGGTCTGCAGTTTGCCATTGATAACAAAAATGAATCTGACAAAGCGGATATGTATGGATTATTGAGTTATTTGTCACTCATTCAGGGTGATAATAAATCCGCTAAAGAATATCTTGACAAAATAAAAACTATTAGCGACTCCACCAATAATAGTATGCTTGAAGCCAGCCTGTATGTTAGCTACGGTAATTACTACTCCCGTTTTTTTGAAATGGCAACTGCTTTAGACTACTATCACCGTGCAGATAGTATTTATATAAAGGAAGGTTCAATACAAAGCCGGATTACCTGCTTAAATAATATCGGCAATATATACCTGGCCCAGCGGGACAATGATAAAGCCCTGCAATACTTTATGGATGCAATGAAACTTTCGTCCCGTTCGGGAACCATAAATGATTTGGACCTGCTTCTCAAATTAAATGCAAGTGAGGCTTTCTTCTATAAAAAAGATTACCTGAAAGCACTGGCAATGGCCGATGACTGTGAGAAGCTGGCAACAAAAACTGGTGCTAACCGCAGGTATTTACAGGCCATTGAACTAAAAGGCATGATTACCTATAAACAAAAGGATTTTAAAAATTCTAAAATAACTCTTCAAAAAATAGTTGATGCAAATCAGAAAAACAATACTCTTGTCGGTTCATCCAATAGTTATCTCTTCCTTGGCAGAATCGCCAAGGAAGAGATAAAATATACTGAAGCCTTTGAATATCTTCAAAAATCAAAAACAGGCTATGAAGCTGCTGAAGATGACAACTCATTGTGGGAAGTGTTATATGAGACAGGTAATGTTTTCTTCCTGCAGGGTGCTAACGATTCTGCTATTAACAATTATAAAAAAGCAGTTGACATTGTAACAAAATTATCCACCAAATTAGTGGGCAGTGAAGAAGAAAAGAATAAACTAAAAACAGAAGAAACAAAAACAGACCTTTTTAATAAACTGATTGCAGCCTGTGTAAAAGCAAACCGGGTTGATGATGCAGTATTCTACACCAACCTCGCCAACCTGCAGGGCATTAAAGATAAAACAGGTGAAGCCGGCATTACTGCACAGGATAGTAAACAGCAGGAGGATATAGATAAAGCAAAAGGCATTTTACAACGGAAGAATATAGCCAAAGAAAAATTAGAATCTGAAAAAACAAAACCTGCTGGTCAGCAGAACGGAGAGTTGGTAGAATCGCTGGTAAAGATCATTAAAACAGCAGAAGAAGATTATGAAAATTACATTGATGACCTGGCAACAAAATATGAAAGCATTAAAGCTGGCTTTGCAGAATCAGTAAACCCACAAAAGTTTGCCGCCTATAAAAAAAGTATTCCTGATAGTATAGCATGCCTGCTCTACATCATCAATCAAAAACAACTTTACATTTTTTCAGTGACTAACAAAGAGACAAAAGCTGTAACAGTGGAATTGAATTTTGAGATAGACAGCCTCATCAACACACTTAGAAAAGCCCTTCGGCTTCACCAGTCAAAGTTCTCATCTGGTCCATTGACCGAGAGAGGCGGCATTGTTACCAATGAAAAAAGCCAGGCCATTGATTACGCTGATGTATCCGCAAAACTATACAGTGTATTAATTAAGCCGGTATCAGATATAATTGATAGTAAGAAAACACTGTGTATCATTCCAACAGGAAGATTATCACTCATCCCCTTCCAGGTGCTTTCGTATAAGAATAACAACAAGCAACGTTTCCTGATTGAAGACTTTGAAATATTTTACACCAGCCAGTTAGAAGTTTTTTATGAGAAAAACAATCCGGTTACAGCTGTCACCGGGTTATCAGCTTTTGGCAACCCCGATAAAACATTACCGAATTCTGAAAAAGAGATCAACAATCTTAAAACGATGTTTGGCAACGAACATTATTTTGTTCAGGACTCTGCCACCGAAACTAACGCAAGGCAAAGCCTGGTAAAAGACAGGTTTGTACATTTTGCCACACATGGCATTTTGGATTATAATGATTTCCGCAACTCCTATCTCGTATTTGCAGGGGATGATCAAACCGATGCTTCAAAAAATGGAAAACTAACCATTCGGGAAATAAAAAGTTTAAAGATTGAAGATTGTGAATTGGTAACCTTATCTGCTTGCGAGACGGGAGTGAATAAAGAAATAAGTAAAGGCTGGTACATTTCTCCTGCCAATTCTTTCCTCGTAAAAGGTGTGAGAACAGTAGTCGCATCACTATGGAAAGTAAATGATGAAGCGACCAGTATTCTGATGACCGAATTTTATAAAAATATGAATCACATGTCGAAAGCACAAGCCCTGCGACATGCCCAGATAAGCCTGACTCAAAATCCAAAATACCAGCACCCCTATTACTGGGCACCTTTTTTACTCTATGGTAGCTGGCGGTAGGCTTTGCTTTCAATGAAAAGACAAAAGTTAGCTTATATATAGTCAGCGATAATATTTTAACCTGAAGGCCCGGAGGGCCAATATGTTAGTAGAAATAAATTGCACCCAGTTTCCACCAGCTCCGTAGGAGCGAAATGTTTTATATATCGCTCCTACGGAGCTCTGAAAGAACTATGATTTTATTTTTCTACTAACATTTCGCCTCTCTGAGGCTAAGAAAATCAATTCTGCATTCAGGTTTATTCTCTGAAAATATCATTGAACAGTTTACTTGCAGAAGCCTTATTTTTATAGGGTAAATAATAATCATGAAAAAAATAAACTTCTCACTGCTATTATTAATAATTGGCGTTGGTGCCAGTGGACAAACAGAAAACCAGGATTCGGCCTGGATAAAAGATAATTATATAAAACAGGAGTTAACCATTCCAATGCGGGATGGCATCAGGTTATTTACTACTGTTTACATCCCTAAGGATAAAAGTGAAAAACATCCCGTCCTGATGACAAGGACCCCCTACTCTTGTGCTCCCTATGGTAAAGAATTTTCTCCCCGGCTCTGGGGTGGCCACTGGAAATATTATGCAAGAGAAAATTATATCATCATTGTGCAGGATGTAAGGGGTCGGTGGATGAGTGAAGGCGATTTTGTGGATGTTCGTCCTTTCAATAAAAATAAAAAAGGAACTGAAATTGATGAGGCCAGTGATACTTATGATGCGATTGACTGGATTGTAAAAAATGTATCCGGCAACAATGGCAATGTTGGCATCTTTGGCATTTCCTACCCCGGTTTCTATGCTACAATGGCTGCTGCCAGTAATCATCCGGCATTAAAAGCAGTTAGTCCGCAAGCACCGGTTACCGATTGGTTTATGGGAGATGATTTTCATCATAACGGTGCATTTTTCCAGATGGATGGTTTTAGTTTTTATTCTGGCTTTGGCAAACCAAGACCAAAACCAACCACCGTTGGTCCCCTGGGATTTGATTTTACCACCAGAGATAATTACAAATTCTACTTAGAAAACACACTGCCAAAATTGATGCAGCATATGAAAGACAGTGTACAATTCTGGAAAGATATGTATGCCCATCCTAATTATGATGATTGGTGGAAAGCCCGGAATGCAAGAAATGCCATGTACAATATTAAACCAGCCATGTTAGTTGTTGGTGGTTTGTTTGATGCAGAAGACTGTTGGGGTGCATGGAATTTGTACAAAGCCATTGAAAAACAAAATCCATCTACTAATAATAAAATTGTAATGGGCCCCTGGTATCATGGGCAGTGGGCAAGTGGAGATGGTACACAATTAGGCAATGTAAAATTTGAGAGCAATACTTCCCAATGGTACCAGAATAATATTGAGATACCATTCTTTAATTTTTATCTAAAAGGAAAAGGTGCCGACCCTAAATTGTCAGAAGCTACTATCTTCTTTACCGGAGAAAATCAATGGAAAAAGTTAGATCAATGGCCCCCTGCTGGTAACGGACGAGATATTTACTTAGCAGAAAATGGTTCTCTTTCATGGAATCGTCGCGGCAAACAAAACAACTTTACAGAGTACATCAGCGACCCTGCCAATCCTGTTCCTTATACAGAAGATGTACATTTCCGTCGGACAAGAGAATACATGACCGACGACCAGCGGTTTGCATCAAGAAGACCAGATGTATTGACCTTTGAAACTTATCCATTGGAAGAAGACCTTACATTGGCTGGTGCAGTTGCTGCGAATCTGAAAGTGAGTATATCAGGAACCGATGCGGATTTTGTAGTGAAAGTGATTGATGTATTCCCTGATGATTTTAAATATCCCGGTGATGTGCCACAAGCTGGCCGTAGTTATCCAATGGATGGTTACCAAATGCTGGTACGGGGTGAAATTATGCGGGGGAAATTCAGGAACAGTCTTGAAACGCCAACTGCTTTTACCCCCGGTAAAATAGAAACAGTAAAATTTGAATTGCCTGACATAGCCCACACATTTAAAAAAGGCCATCGGTTGATGATTCAAATTCAAAGTAGCTGGTTCCCGTTAGCAGACAGAAACCCGCAACAGTTTATGAATATATATGAAGCAACAGAAGCTGATTTCAAGAAAGCAACGATAAAAATTTATCATGATGCGGCGAATCCATCAACTATCTTTTTACCGATAATCAAATAAATAGATTTCTATGCGGTTAATGATTAGCTTAATTATTTTGACTTTATTTTCTATTACTGCCCTGGCACAGCAAAAGACATTAAACCTGATACCTTACCCGGTAGAAGTAACACAGCAACCAGGAACATATTTTATGAAAGATAAAATAACTGTTTCAAACAGCTTTCCTGCCCACGACTGGAAGGGTTTGTTCAATTATTTCAGAGATGAACTGAAAAAGCAATTTGGCATTACCGTCACTGAAACGGTAAAAGGAACACGGGGAGATATTGACTTTTTTATGAAAAGGATGCCCACGTCAGGTAAACCCGCCTACCAGCTGGATGTTTCAAAAGACGGTATCAGCATCAATACCAATTTCAGTGAACCGGCCTTTCATGCTATTCAAACATTGTTTCAATTGTTACCAGTTGATATAAAAGAAAAAAAGGAAATTCCTTTTGTAGCAATATTTGACTATGCCCGGTTTGATTATCGTGGTATACACCTCGATGTTGGTCGTCACTTCTTTCCCATCTCATTTATAAAAAAGTATATTGATTACCTCGCTTATCATAAGCTCAATACTTTTCATTGGCACCTGACAGAAGACCAGGGCTGGCGCATTGAAATAAAAAAATACCCAAAGCTCACTTCCGTTGGTGGGTGGAGAAATGGAACTATCATTGGCCGCTATCCCGGTACTGGTAATGATAATATCCGCTACAGTGGTTTTTACACACAAGCCGAAATAAAACAAGTAGTAAAGTATGCACAGGAAAGATTTATCCAAGTAATTCCGGAAATTGAAATGCCGGGGCATTCCTCTGCGGCCATCGCAGCTTATCCCTGGCTTAGTTGCTTTCCCGGAAAGCCCACTGCCATTCCGGCAAATATGATTTCAACAAAAAGTATTGAAGAGCAAAAGAAAGGAAGAACAAAATTAGTGCAGGAAACATGGGGAGTGTTTGATGATGTTTTTTGCGCCGGCAATGATTCAACTTTTATATTTCTCCAAAATGTAATTGATGAAGTAATTACATTGTTTCCCTCTAAATATTTTCATATCGGTGCTGATGAATGCCCGAAAACACATTGGAAAGTTTGTCCGAAATGCCAGCTACGGATGAAAGAGAATAACCTGAAGGATGAACATGAATTACAGAGTTGGTTTGTGCAACGGATTGAAAAATATTTGAATAGCAAAGGAAAAACATTAATAGGCTGGGATGAAATATTAGAAGGCGGCCTTGCCCCAAATGCTGTGGTGATGAGCTGGAGAGGTGAGCAGGGAGGCATAGATGCTGCCAAACAAAATCATGATGTGATAATGACACCGGGCAACCCTGTTTACTTTGACCATACGCAAAGTGAGAATGAAGATTCGGTTACTATTGGTGGCTACAACCCTATCGAAAAAGTATATGCGTATGAGCCTGTTCCAAAAGAATTAATTGACGAACATGCTAAACATGTTCTGGGTGCACAGGCTAATATGTGGACAGAGTACATGAAAAATACCAATAAGGTTGAGTACATGTTGTTTCCCCGTATCGCTGCTTTAAGTGAAGTGCTATGGAGTCAGAAGGAGAAAAAAAGCTGGAGTGATTTTGAGAAACGATTGATGACACAATTTAAGAGATACGATTTTTGGAAGGTAAATTATAGCAGAGCTTTTTTTGATTTAAAAGCAACAATAATTCCGTCAGAGAATAACAAAGGTGTTTTATGGAAATTAGAAAGTAAGAATAAGGATACCTGGATAAATTATAATAAAACTCTTGATGTAACTGATCCGCCAAACCCTCCTGCATTTCAGACTTACATATCTCCTGTTGAAATATATAAAAGTGGTGAGTATAGCGGATGGTCAATGGAGAACGGCAGGCACATGGAGAATACAATAACACAAAAATTCTTGCTGAATAAAGCCTCAGGCAAAAAAATCACTTTAGAAAAACAAGCTTCTAAAAATTATCCCGGAGATGGACCTTTTACATTAGTAAACGGTGTGCAGAACGAAAAAGGAATGTCTAAAACAAAAGAGTTCCTTGGCTTTAGTGGTGATGATTGTATTGCTACTATTGATTTAGGTAAAGTGACTGATTTAAATGAAATCACAGTACATTTTCTTGTGCAAACTACAAGCTGGATTTACCCACCCGATTCTGTTTTATTCAAACTTTTTGATGAGAATATGCAAAAAACCGGAGGTGCGAAAGTTGCATTCGATAAAGAAGAACTTTTTGATGAAAAAGAAATAAAAATTCCTGTTCCCGGTAAAGCCAGGTATGTGCAGGTAATTATTAAGAACTACGGTATCATTCCATCTGGTAATCCGGGAGCAGGGAGCAAAGCATGGCTGTTTGTGGATGAGATAGAAGTGAATTAGGGTAACCGCTGAGACGCAAAGTCGCAGAGAATAAAACTCTGCGTCTCCCCGTCTCCTATGTTTGATTTTTAGTTCTTTGAATTGTAAGATACCAATAGATTTGATAAATAAAGTGAAAAAGGGTGAGAGCAGATCCTTTTC
>JBKJIX010000208.1:0-10973 GCA_046598205.1 Chitinophagaceae bacterium | reverse complement strand
AATAAAGCCCACTACGGTAATTTATGATGGAGCTATCGGGTTGGCCGATAATTTGGTAGCAAAGGATGGTAGCATTGCTATCAGAATTTGTAAGGAGGATTTTTGCCGCCACCTTATCAAAAGATTTCGTAAACCAATTGTTTCTACTTCTGCTAATATTTCCGGTGAACCATCTGCTAAATTATTTTCTCACATTTCTGATGAAGTTAAAAAGGGTGTCGATTACATAGTAAACTACCGGCAGGATGATATTTCTATTGCTGAACCTTCATCAGTAATAAAATGGACTAATGGAATAGTTGAAATTCTCCGGCCTTAAATTCAGCCTTGTATTTCTTGTTGCTTGTCCCTTGTACCTTGATAGGATTATCTTTGCTCCGTTTATGGAAATCAATTGCACAGAAAAAGAATTGTTCTTATTAAAGAAAGTTGCCAATGCAGCCGGAGTAGTGGGAATGGAAACCTATTTGATTGGCGGTTTTGTAAGGGACAAAATTATTGGCCGGGAAACCAAAGATGCCGACATCGTTTGTGTGGGTGACGGAATCGAACTGGCAAGAGAAGTAGCCAAACAGTTTAATCCAATTCCGCAGGTTGATTATTTTAAAAACTTTGGAACGGCCCATATCAGGATCACCAATGATTTTGATATTGAATTTGTAGGAGCAAGAAGGGAAAGCTACCAGTCTGATTCCCGCAATCCGGAAGTGGAACCGGGAACAATTGCAGATGATCAGAACCGGAGAGATTTTACTATCAATGCCCTGGCCATCAGTTTAAATAAAAATGATTATGGCAAACTCATTGACCCTTTCGATGGAGTTAAAGACATAGCCAATAAAATAATCAGGACGCCATTAGAACCAGTACAAACATTTAGTGATGACCCTCTGCGGATGATGAGGGCTATCCGTTTTGCCACACAACTTAATTTTATCATCGAAGAAAAAACATGGCAGGGTATAAAAGACAGTGCCGGCAGAATAAAAATCATATCGCAGGAAAGAATAACAGATGAGCTGAATAAAATTATTACCTCACCCAAACCGTCAATAGGGTTTGACTTATTGTATCAATGCGGATTATTGCAAATTATTTTTCCGGCCATGGTAGATCTGGCTGGTGCTGAATATAAAGACGGACATGGACACAAGGATAATTTTTATCACACATTACAAGTGCTGGATAATTTGTCTGAGAACACAAACGATTTATGGTTGAGATGGGCTGCTATTCTCCATGATATTGCCAAACCTGCCACAAAAAAATTTGAAGATGGTCATGGCTGGACATTTCATGGCCATGAAGCAGCAGGTGGAAGAATGGTGCCTAAAATATTTACCAAATTAAAACTGCCACAGAATGAAAAGATGCGGTTTGTCCGCAAACTGGTAGAATTGCATCTTCGTCCCATCAGCCTCACAAAAGAAAATATTACCGACTCGGCTATTCGCCGTTTACTATTTGATGCCGGTGAGGATTTTGATCCATTGATGATGCTTTGTGATGCGGACATCACTTCTAAGAATAAGCAAAAAGTAAAACGGTTCCTTGAAAATTTTCAACTGGTGCGGCAACGGTGTAGAGAAGTGGAAGAAAAAGACCATGTCCGCAACTGGCAGCCACCCATTACAGGTGAAATTATCATGGAAACATTCGGACTTTCGCCTTCTAAACAGGTCGGTATTATTAAAGATGCACTAAAAGATGCAATGTTGGATGGAGTGATTCCCAATGATTATGAATCAGCTCATCAATTCATGCTGCAAAAAGGGGCGGAACTTGGATTAAAGGTTGCTAAATCTTAGATCAAAAATCATAAATTTGCCCCATGGCTATTTTAAAATTCAGGATATATTTAGAAGAAGACGAAAGTGTGTACCGGGATGTTGTTATACGGCACACACAAAGCTTCCAGGATTTGCATGAAACAATTCTGAAAGGGTATGAGTTTGACAATAAACACAAAGCCACTTTTTACCGGAGCAACGATCATTGGCTCAGGGGTCGTGAAATTTCATTGGAGAAATATGATAAGGAATACAAGGCACCTCCTCTCATCATGAGTGAAACAACAGTTGGTTCTGAAATACGGGATCCTAACCAACGATTTATCTACCAGTATGATTTTAACAAGAACTGGGGTTTCCTCATTGAATTAATAAATGTATCAAAAGAAGAAAATCCTAAAACTATTTATCCGTCAGTAGCAAGGGTAGAAGGTATAGCGCCAAGCCAATATGGAACTAAAGGATTGCTTGGGCCTAAGTTTGCAGATATAGAAGAAAAGTATGATCTGACACAAGTAACCGGAGAAGGCTTTAGTGAAAAAGATGAAGAAGGGGAAGATATTGGTTTGGGAGAAGAAGGTGCGGTGGAAGAAGGGGGCGAAGCTGAAGCTGAGGAAGAAGTATAACCGTGCATTTAATACATAATGTTCAATGACCAATTCTCAATGCTCAATTTTCAATTGAGTAATTTATTTTCATTGTGAGTTGAATATTGGGCATTGAACATTGAATATTTTCTTGAAAAATTCTCCCATCAAAACAGTTGTCATCATTGCAGGCCCGACGGCGGTTGGCAAAACAGCTGTGGCTATACAACTGGCAAAGTATTTTCAAACTGAGATCATTTCTGCCGACAGCCGCCAATGTTTTACAGAACTTAATATTGGTGTGGCAAGGCCATCACCAGAAGAGTTGCAAGAAGTGACTCATCATTTTATCGCTTCTCATTCCATCAACGAAGAAGTGACAGCGATGACCTTTGAACAATTTGCGCTGCAACAGGTAAACCGTTTATTTGGGCAGCATGATATTGTGATAATGGTTGGAGGCACCGGTCTTTATATCAAAGCATTTTGTGAGGGATTAGATATGATACCGGAGATTGACCCGGCTATCCGGCAACAGGTAATACAGTCGTATAACGAAAAAGGATTAAGCTGGCTGCAACAGCAATTGCAAGAAAAAGATATTGCTTTTTATACGTCAGGTGAAATGCAAAACCCGCAACGGATGATGCGGGCATTAGAAGTAGTACTCAGCACCGGGCAGTCTGTTCTTTCTTTTCGAAAAGGAGAAAAAGCAATAAGAGATTTTAATATTATAAAGATCGGATTGGAATTGCCCAGGGAAGAACTGAACCGGAACATACATACTAGAGTTGATTTGATGATGGAGGCCGGGCTGCAAGATGAAGTGAAACAATTAACCTCTTTAAAAAACCTGAATGCTTTGCAAACGGTTGGATATGCAGAGCTGTTTGATTATTTAGAGGGAAAAATTTCATTAGAAAAAGCGGTGGAACAAATTAAGACCCACACAAGACAATATGCCAAGCGGCAAATGACATGGTTTAAAAAAGATAGCGAAATACAATGGTTTTCGCCCATGCAGGTAAAAGAAATGATTGAATGGGTGACACCGGCTTGATGATAGTATCATTTAACACTATCAAATTTTGATAAGGGGATTTTTGTGTAAATCTATTTCAGGACGAGACAAGTGTAACATTTAACTGAGGAGTTTACTTGTTCTCAAACCCATATCGTATTGCCGCTTCAAGTATATCAATATTAATATCTTTTAGCGTTTTGAACTTAATGCAATACCCGGTCACACTAGCCTTGCCTAATTTTTTCCCATACGTTTGGGCTAAGTATGTTTTGTCTTTAATACCCATGATATAAACTGAGATTCCGGTTGTGTTTGCACTCAAACCAATTTGATAAAACTCCCTGGTTGTTCCATCAGCATATTTTATGGTGTACAATCCATATCCTATATTAGGATTAGAAACAGTTTTACCTTCATTGTTTTTACCATCCAGGAACCATAATTTACATGCTGGCATTACTTGTAGAATGATGCGATGCAATGCTTGCATGTCGCTGCGTTTTGGTTCAGGTTGGCTGGTAATATACGCTGCGATTTGTTCTTGTACGTTCATATAAAATGTAAAATTATTTCTGCGATAAAATTTTCAATAATTCTTCCAGGCTTTTCAATGTCATCATAAATCCCTCCTTGAAGCCCATTTCAATCATCTTCTCCATCCGTTCAAGGGATTCATTATAAATAGTAACACTAACTTTTGTCCGTCCATTTTCTTCGCTAAAATTCAGGTCCCAATCAGAACCCGGCAATTCTGGGTTTTCATTTTCGTCTGCAAAAGCATTCAAAAATTTAAAATTAGTTTTCGGGCTAATGGAAATGTATTTCTGAACGGACCATCGTTCCTGACCTTCAGGGCTTACCATAGCATAAAATCTTCGTCCTCCAACTTCAAAATTCATAACTTTTGTTTTTGAGGACCAGGGTTTAGGCGCCCACCATTGATCAAGAATTTCGGGTTTGGTAAAAGCATCCCATACCAGCGAAAGGTCGGCATCAAATTCCCTGTTTATGAATGCCGTTTTTTTTGATTTGTCCAGGGTAAAATCATTCGGATAGCTATCGGAAAGCAAATCGTTTGTCATTTTTTTTGTTTTTTAATTGTTGATAATACTTTGTCGAGTTGATTGAAGCGGCTTTCCCAAATTTTTCTGAATTGGTCAATCCATTTATCCACCTCTTTCATTTTTTCAATTTCGAGTGAGTAATAAATTTCCCTGCCTTGTTGTTCCTTTTTTACCAGTTCGCATTCTGTAAGTATGCGAAGGTGTTTGGAAATAGATTGCCGGGTAGTGTTAAAATTGTCAGCAATGGCGTTCGGTGTCATTGCCTGCAATGCAATTAAGGTAATAATGGCCCGTCTTGTAGGGTCGGCTATTGCCTGGAAAATATCTCGTCTCATATTGTTTACATTTATGCTTGCGAAGCCAATCGGTTGCAAATATATGTGCAACTATTCGGTTTCGCAAATTTTTTTTCAGATTGAAAGAGGATTAGTTGGAATTGTTGGCTTGGAGGGTCGTTGGAAAAGTGATGCTAACGCCAGGCTTGCTCGAAGTACTCTTTAATAATCTGTTCTTTTAAGTCCATAAAATGGTTGATTTTAGTCAACCTGTTTCAGACGAGACAGACTGGTCTAATAAACTAAGTAGCTGACTAAAAATGGGCTGTCCGAGAAAATCTGTAGATTTGTTCATATCATATTTTATAGTGTGGTAACTACAAAATTGATAAATGGTGGTCATATGACCACCATTATTTTAATTTATCTCGGACAACAATGATTATTAATTCAAATTTGAATAAAAAAAATAGATTATTTAGCTATCAATTCCTCCCAAGCCGCCGTCAACGGCCGTTCTATACCATCGCTTTTCCATGTTTCACTGCCGGGTATTATTTTGTTTTTTAGTATTTCCTCTTTCGTTTTGCCAGCTTTTATTTCTCCGTCCACAAACTTCAGCACATTGCCCAGATATTCCTGGAAGGCTCGCAGATCATCGGCTTTGCCGGTAACTTCATAGCCCGTGCCGGCATGGCCAAAGATAAAAGTAGTGTTGCTGTCGAATTTATTAATGCCTTTGTCCAATACATCTATCCAGTTTTTCATGTTGGCACCACCGGGTCGGTCTACAAACGGATGGCGGCGGTTGAAAACTAAATCGCCAGTATGTACAATGTTGGCATTTTCAAAGTGTACAAAGCTGTCGCCATTGGTATGGGCGGCACCAAAATAATGCATGCGGATTTTTTCTTTATCAATATTGCGTCCCCAGGTATAATTGTAAGTTAGGTCGGGGTAGAGCTGTTTGTCTTCTGATTTATTTTTTTGTGCAGTAGCAATTTGGTTGATTAATGAATTTTCATGCGCCAGCACATTGGCCACAATTCCTTTAAATGAAATATTGCCTGCTGTATGGTCGCCATGATGATGGGTGTTAATTAGCAATTGAAATACTGCTTCGCCTGACTGTCCGGCAGAGAGGCTTCTTTTTTTAAGTTCATCAATCAGGTGTTTACCCTGCTCAGGAAATTGTGAGTCCACTACTACAATACCACTTTTGGAAAGTAAGAACCCGATTGTTCCACCTCGTTCTATAAAAATACCAAGGTTATCTGTCAGCATTTTTATTTTCCAGGGGTCTTCGAATAAACCGCTTAATAAGTTTTGATTGGCTAATGATAGTACACCAAAAGTAAGTGCAGTGTTTTGAAGAAAGGAGCGGCGGTTCATGAAGAAAGTTTAAAGTTGTGAGATAGTCTTTACGTATTAAAGTTACAATTTTTTAATACCTCAACCCTCTACTACTCCGGATATTGTAAACCCCGATTTCCTCTCCTTGAGGAGAGGGGGTGTAGTGTCTTCGATATAAACGAATCATGTTGGGGTGAGGTATCATAAGGCTTTTTAATATTCAAACTTCCGCAACGTAGGTGCTTTGACCCAGGTAATAATTACTACAACCAATGTCATACATCCGCCAAAAATAACAGAAGGCACAACACCCATCAGCCTTGCTGCTACACCGCTTTCAAACTGGCCGAGTTCGTTGCTGGAGTTGATGAACATGGAGCCTACACTGCTGACACGGCCCCGCATATGATCGGGGGTTTTTAATTGCATCACGGTACCTCTTACTACCACACTAATGCCATCCAGCATACCGGCAATCATCAGCGCTGCAAAAGAAAGTACAAACCACTTTGATAAAGCAAAGCAAATTATACAAATACCAAAACCAGCCACCGCTATCAGGAGTTTTTTGCCCTGTGCTTTTTTAAGTGGAGAAATAGTAAGCAGTACGATACTAAAAATGGCACCAATATCTATGGCAGCATTCAGCCAGCCGAATCCTTGGGGGCCAATTTTTAAAATGTCTTTGGCAAATACAGGTACCATCGCTACTGCACCGCCAAACAATACAGCAAACATATCTAAGGAAAAAGCAGCAAGTATTTCTTTTGTTCTAAAAACAAACCGCAATCCTTCTTTTACACTTTCCCATGTTTTCTTTTCCGTGTTTTGAGACATCGGTGGCTTGGGTTTAAGTTGAGTCATTAAAAAGAACGCAACAACGAGTAAAGAACAAACGATGATGAGTGTGCCGGTAATACCGAGTTTCCAAATGAGGAAACCGCCGACTGCATGACCGGTTACAGAAGCAGAGAGCCAGGAGCCTTGTGTCCAACTGGTAGCATTTTGCAAATATTGCCTCGGCACAATGCTGGCCAGCATGGCTGAAAAAGTAGAACCGGTAAATGCCCTGATAATGCCGGTACAAAATATAAGGGCATAAATAAAAATACTGATAGTGTAATTGCTGAAACGGCTACCAATATAACTGGTGGAAATGAATAATAGTGCAATGGCTACAATGGTATAAGAGAAAACTCCTTTTAGTATCAGTTTTCGTTTTTCGCTTTTGTCAATTACATGCCCTGCATACAAGGCCATAGATAAAGCAGGAATTACTTCTGATAAACCAACTAAACCGATAGCAAAAGGATCGCCGGTTAATTCGTACACCCACCAGGCTACTAATGTACTCATCATCCGCAGGGCGGTGATGAATGTAAAACGTCCGAGCATCAGGTTTCTGAATTCGGGAATGCGAACTGCTGCAAAGGGGTCGTTGGTGATTTGAGTGACAGGAGAGTTGCTGTCCATAATGGTGGTGCAAAGATAGGTAATGGATGTAGAACAGATGAACAAGGAACAAGGAATATCCCCGCCTGCCGGACGGGCAGGGAATGATGAAGTAAGAAAACCCGAACTCAGCGTATTTTATTCCTTGTTCGAAATTCGTTATTCATCTGTTCGATATTCTCAGGGCAGTATCAGATAATGCTGCCCATCTTCATACTCTTTTTCCAATGCTTCATGAATTATCTGTATATGTTTTTCATTGCCGAGAAAATCAGCATTACTGGCATCTACAAAAAGTGTTTTGATATTATGCTGCTTTAAATAATTAGTGTAGGTTTCCTGTATATTAAATAAATAATCGTCAGAAATATTCTGTTCGTAAGAACGGTTTCTCTTTTTGATATTGGCCTGCAACTTAGTAACGGGTGCATGCAGATAAATGACAATTTCAGGTTTGGTAAGTTGCTGATTGATGATCTCGAACAGTCGCTGATACAAACGAAACTCATCATCTGGCAACGTTACTTTGGCAAATAACAGGCATTTGGTAAACAGGTAGTCAGAAATAGTGAGGTGCTGAAACATATCTTTCTGCTGCAAAAATTCTTTCTGCTGTTTAAATCGTTCTGCCATAAAAAAAAGCTCCAACGGAAAAGCATATTGTCCGGGGTTTTCATAAAACTTGGGAAGAAAAGGATTGTCGGCAAATTCTTCCAGTATCAACCGGGCATTATAATGTTTGGATAGTAAATGTGCCAGCGTTGTTTTTCCGGCACCGATGTTTCCTTCTATGGTGATGAAGTTATAGTTCATTAAAGTGAATGGTCAGTAAGTGTATGGTGAATAGTGAATGGCATCACCCGTTTGAGATTGCAAAATAACCGAAATGAGAGTTGTAAGCAGATAACAGGAATAGTTTGTGGATAAATCTGTATTATAGTCCGCCTATCTGAGATACTTTCAGTTCATCCTTGCATTCCTTGAGCAGTTCCGTAATAGTTTTATTTAATGCCGGGTGAACAATTTCTGGTGCAATCTCCTCCAGCGGCAACAGGGCAAACCGCCGGTTTTGCATTTCGGGGTGCGGCAGTTTCAGAAATTGATAATTGTGCTGTTCATTATTAAACAGTAAAATATCAATATCAATCAGGCGGGGGCCGTATTTTTCTTTTCGGATCCGGCCCATCAATTTTTCTATTTTTAAAATACGGCGGATAAGCTGACGGGCATTTAAAGAAGTAGAAACTTCCAATGCCTGGTTGATGAATGGAGGCTGATCAGTATTTCCCCAGGCAGCCGTTTCATACAACGACGAAGCAGCGATTATAACGCCACATTGTTCGCTGATAAAATTTCTGGCCGTTGCAAGATGTTGTTGCCTGTCGCCAAGATTGCAGCCGGTAAGTAGGTAAGCCGTATTCATAAAGGTTCAAATATCTTTATTTTAAGCCTTCAATAATTTATTGTTTGGGTTGATTTTTCATTTATCAATACCTTATTTAAATACATTTGCCGACTAACATGAGTTTACCAAAACAACCTTACAGCCAGTCGAAGGCATTGTGGGCTATTACAAGGGCCAGTTTCAAAGCTATTTTTGCCAACCCCAGTGCTATTATATTCAGTATCTTATTTCCTATCATTTTTACGTTGATTTTCGGAGCTTTTGGAAGTAATAATGGTGTCAGTTACCGTATTGCCTTAACTCCCGGCAGCGACACTACCCAGGGTTTTTATACGGGTTTGAAAAAAATACCCGGAGTAAGAATTATCACCTACAGCGATACTGTTTTGCGCAATAAAGACCTTAATAAAGGAAGGTTAACAGCCATACTCGACATAAGTAGTAAAATGGATTCTGCTGACAAACCACATTATACAATCGGAATAAAGTCTACGACGGCCAGTTCAAACACGGTGTACTCATTCAGAGCAGCCCTTGATCTTGTAAAGCTGCAGTTGGAAAAAATGCTGAATGAAGATGCTGAAAGTTTTGTGACAATAAATGACCCGGTGGTGGAGAAAGTAAGAAAATTCAGGCCCATAGATTTTATTCTTCCCGGTCAGTTAGGGTTCTCCATTTTGTTCTCCACTTTGTTTGGCGTTGCCTTTACTTTTTTTGGTTTGCGGGAGCAATTGGTGTTGAAACGTTTTTATGCATCACCGGTCAGCAAGATGAATATTTTACTGGGTATCGGGATGAGCCGTTTATTTTTCCAACTGCTTAGTGTGGTGGTGTTAATCTTATTCGGACATTTTGCTTTGAACTTTACCCTGCATCACGGCATATTTACTTTCCTGGAGATTATTGCCATGACTATTGTCATGCTCTTTCTGCTGATGGGGGTGGGGCTAATCTTCAGCAGCATTGCAAAAAGCGATACATCAATACCATTACTGATTAATCTATTTGGTTTTCCTCAGATGATGTTGTCAGGTACTTTCTTTCCAATAGAAGTGTTTCCCAAGTGGCTGCAGGAAATATGCAGGGTGTTACCACTAACACAGTACAACGATGCTATCCGGAAAATATCATTTGAAGGCATGAGCATTTTCGATTGCTGGAAAGAGATAGGCATACTTGGCATCTGGATGACCATTACTTATATTATCGCAGCAAGAGTTATTAAATGGGAGTAATCAAACTTGGTTTCATCAGCCTTATTGTTTTTGCCCTGCTTATTACGGGCATATCGTTATTTATCCCTTCTCATATCCGCATTTCAAAAGCCGTTGACATTAATGCCGGCAAAGATTCAGTGCTGCAGCAAATCAATGATGCGGCAAACTGGAAAAATTGGTTTCCCGGAGGTGATACTGCTACATCCTATATTGAAGACGGTAAAATAACAGGCATAAGTATCGGAGGCAAGCAGGCTCTGGTAATAACGGAAGCCAACGATAGTTCCGTTTTAGCAAAAAATGTTGGGCCCGGTTCTAAAAGGGGAACTTCCGGCTGGAATATCTATGAAGGAAGAACAACCAACACGGTAACGGTACAATGGTATATGGATTTTCATCTTCGCTGGTTTCCCTGGGAAAAATTTTCCAGCCTGCTGCTCGAAAAAAGATATGGACCAATGATGGAGCAGGGTCTTGATAAGTTGAAAAATTTATTGGACAAATAAAGAAGAAGAGCAATTTTTTCATGCGGTTTTTTGCGGCTTAACTGTCGGTTTATTGCAATTATTTGCCACTTTGTGCAACATTTTTTCTTCCAAATTGTCTAAGTTGCATAACTTGTTTTGTCTTTTCTCCAAAGATTATAATAAGACCAACTCTCATATTAAGAACTTAAAACTGCTAACAATGAATCAACTGAAACGATTATTACGTTGGAAGTGCAGGAGCATTTCCTTTGTTATTTTATTACAGCTATTTGCCATAGCTGCCACAGCCCAAATTAAAATCAGTGGTAAGGTAACCGG
>JBKJIX010000161.1:0-25802 GCA_046598205.1 Chitinophagaceae bacterium | reverse complement strand
AAAATCAATCGTCCGCTGCCAGGCTTGCTTGGCAGCGGCTTCATTATATCTTGTTGGTGCGGAGTCGTTATGAAAAGCATGTTGTGCCCCTTCATAAGTATATGATTCGTAGGGGATATTATTTTTTTTCAAAGCCTCTTCATAGGCTGTCATACCGGCATTTACTCTTTCGTCCAAACCACCATAATGAAATTGAAGAGCTGCTTTTATTTTCGGAACATCTTCAGCCGCAGGCTGCCGGCCATAAAATGGAACGGCTGCTTTTAAAGCAGGGACATTTACGGCAAGGCTGTTGGACATAGCACCGCCCCAGCAAAAACCTACACAACCAAATTTTCCGTTGCAATCTTTTCTGCCGGGTAAATAGTCAAACACTTTTATGAAATTCTGCAGGCTGTCTTCTGCTTTTAATTGCTGAAATTTTGTTCTTGCTTCATCTTCATTTTCCGGTGTGCCACCAAGTGATGATAAGGCGTTGGGCGCAATAGCAAGAAAACCTGCTTTGGCTGCCCGCCTTGCTACATCTTCTATATGAGCATTCAGGCCACGGTTTTCATGTATCACTACTACAGCGGCGTACTTTTTTTCTTCTTTCGGCCTCGCCACATAAGCCTGCATATCTCCATTGATGCCGGGATAGGTAATTCTTTCTGTAAACAGATCCTCCTGTGTAGTAACAGCTGCATGGGCATAGTTTACTTCCAGCAGCGGAAGCAAGGTCATGGCTGCTGCCGTGCCACCTGTCAGCACGGCAAGACGGCGGAGAAACTCGTTTCTATTGAGCGGTTTGTGTGTGTACTCATCGTAAAGGTTAATGATTTGCTGGTCCATAAAAATATTTTGAATAATTTGAAGTTACAGAGAATAATAAACTGACTGTCATGTTGTATAGATTTGGACGGAAAATAGTTTGTTTCCTTTTAAACCTATTATAAAAAGTGCTGTCTTATGGAAAATTTGACGAAACAGTACACAATAAAATAAAAACTACTGTCTGTTTTGCAACTGCAGAGAATGCTTCTATATTTATGACCAGTCCGGCTAACCGGGCTTATCCAAAACCAAATTTTATGAAGAAAAAAATCTTCTCTTTTAGTGCTTTTGCACTTTGTATCTTTTCAATTTCCTTATTAGTTTTTACAGGTTGCCAACGGGAGTTGGACAATCCAAACCCCGGTGGTGGCACTACCAACCCCGGAATTAATGACAATATTATGGTGCCCGGTGGTGTCCGTGGTTCAGTAATAGATGAAAATGGTCAGCCTGTAGCAGGAGCTTCGGTAACCAGTGGAGGTAGCACTACCACTACTGACAGATATGGTACTTTTCGTTTCAGCAACATTAATCTTTCTAAAGAAAACGGCTATGTAAAAGTGACAAAGCAGGGCTATTTCATAGGGACAAGAACTTTCGCTTCTACGGCAGGTCGTACTCATAATGTTCGTATTCAGTTAATACCTAAAACAAATACAGGTACATTCAGTGGAGCAACAGGCGGTACTGTTACACTTAGTGGTGGTGGTAAGCTGGTAATGTCTGCCAATGCAGTTTCGGATGCCACAGGTACTGCTTACAGTGGTACAGTAAATGTTGCAATGACATGGATTGACCCTACCTCTCAAAACCTTTCGGATGTTGTACCCGGCGACCTTCGTGGTATTACTACCACCGGAGAAGAAAGAGGGTTAGAAACTTTTGGAATGCTCGGCGTGGAATTGACCGGCCCCGGTGGTCAGGCATTAAAAATCGCCACTGGAAAAACAGCGGAACTTACATTCCCTATTCCTGCCGCTATATCCGGTACAGCACCGGCTACTATTGACCTTTGGCATTTTGATGAAGCTTCCGGAAGATGGAAACAGGAAGGAACGGCTACTAAAACAGGAAGTAATTATATAGCACAGGTTAGTCATTTTTCTTTCTGGAATTGTGATGCACCGTTTCCATTGATAAATCTTTGTATGAAGTTTTTAAACTCAGCTAATAATCAGCCATTGAATAATGTGCATATCCGTATCAAACGTTCTAATGGCTCGTATGGCTCTGGCTGGACAGATTCGGCCGGTAACCTTTGTGGAAAAGTTCCCAAAAACGAAGTATTAACCTTAGAAGTATTAGGCCAGTGCAGCAATGTGGCATATTCACAAAGCGTAGGACCTTTTATTGCGGATGCAACATTGCCAACCGTATCTGCAACTATAGCAGCTACAAGCACTTTGACTATAACAGGCACAGTTACCAATTGTGCAGGTGCCAACATTACAAGTGGAGTGGCCGTTATTTATATCGGTGGTGGATATTCTTATTCTGTGCCGGTTGTTAATGGTACGTTTACACATACCATAATACGATGTAACGCAAATGCTGTAAATGTTTCTGTAATGGGAATTGATTATACTACTCAGCAGCAGGGAAATCCTGTTGGTGGCTCTGGTACTACCGGAACGCTAAACATTGGAACGGTACAGGCCTGCGGTACATCTTCGGTACAGTTTGTTGAAGTGCTTATAGATGGTAGCCCTCTTAATTTTACAGCACCTCCTGATATTATAAGTTCTGGCGATACCCTTAATTCTGGTGGCTCGATCCGAATTTCTGCCTACAGGGTGGGAAGTGGTCCAGGGGGAACTACAACGACTAACGGCTTTACCTTAAATTTTGCTAATCCTACAGGAATAACTGGTAGTTTCTTTATAAGCATTTGTAGTGTGATTGCAAACATGGCAGCTGCCCAGCAAATTGTTTCATTAAGCCCGATGGTAAATATTACAACCTTTGGACCGTCGGTTACTGGTTTTATTGAAGGTAACTTTAGTATCCAGATGATGTTTAGTACAGGACCAAAAACGGTATCGGGAACATTCCGGGTGAAGAGAAATTAATAGCGATAATAAATTATTAAGAAAGATGCCGGTTCAAATGAGCCGGCATCTTTGTTTAACTGAATTTAGTTTTAACAAACAACCGGAAAGCGGTAAGGCCGGATACAATAACAGTGGTGTAAAAGAAAATCCTGATAATTTGTCTATCACCTTTGTACATCATTAACAGGGTGGAGCAGATAAGCATAAGACCGAGTAAGAAAACAAAACCTAAGCGGTTAATACCCTGCCGCATTGCTTTGTTGGTATAGCTATCTTCCTGCAAATTGATTTCATGTTTCAATACACCTCTTTTTAAGTTGCTCATCACTTCTTTTACATCACTGGGAAATTTATCAACGAAATAAATATAATCTTCAGCGGAGCTGCTAATCATATTCATGATAGCTTTCAAAGTAAATTTTTCTTTTATCTTATCAATGGCATAAGGTTTTACCATGTCTGCCAGTGATATGCTGGCTTCCAGATTCTCTCCAAACTTTTGAATAGTAGCAATTGTTTTTATCAGCATAAAAAGATTGGCCGGCACTTTCAGATCGTATTTGATGATGTTCTTAAATGTTTCTGACATTAATTGCGACATATCTACCTGTTCGTAAGAGATATAACTGTATCGTTTCATTACTTCGCTTATTTCAAACTCCAGGTCTTCAAAATGCTTAAAATAAGAGACATCGCAAAGATTCAATATTGCTTTTGTGAGTTTCCGGGAGTCGTTTTGAGCAAAACCCAGCATAAAGTTGATAAGTGCCTGAATTTGTTTAGGCTTCAGCGTTGCGGCCATGCCGTGGTCTATCAATACAATCTGGTTATCTCCCCGGATGAAAATATTTCCCGGATGTGGGTCAGCATGAAAAAAACCATGCTTGAGTATCATTTTTAAAATAATATGTGTGCCGTTTTCGGCAATTGTCTGTGTGTTGAAACCAGCTTCTCTCAAAGCCTGTGGATTATCGGGCCGGTGACCGGTTACATATTCCATTATCAACAGTTTCTGAGAAGTATATTGCGAAGCTACCTGTGGAATATAAACAGTTTCATCATCCTTGAACATGGCCGCAAAACGTTTCATGTTGGATGCCTCATTTGTATAGTCGAGCTCCTTCATCATGTTACTACCGAAATCTTCTACGAAACCAACAACATTAAAGTGAGCCAGTTCGGGGTAAGACTTGATTGCCTGCTGTGCCAGTATTTTCATCAGTACCAGGTCCAATTTTATTTTTTCTTTAATGGCGGGTCGCTGCACTTTTACTACCACTTCTTCACCAGTCAGCAATGTTCCCTTGTACACCTGTCCTATGGAAGCGGATGCTAATGGTTTGGTATCTAATTGTGCAAATACTTTTTTGATGGGGTCACCCAATTCTTCTTCAATGATGCGGATGGCAAGGTCACTATCAAAAGGCCGGGCCGATGCCTGGAGTTTCTTTAGCTCATCCCTTAATTGTTCAGAAGCAAGGTCGGGTCTGTCGGCGAGTATTTGTCCAAACTTGATGAAAGTGGGCCCAAGGTCTTCAATAATCAGGCGAACTCTTTGTGGTCGGGTGGTCAGGTATTTACCTTTTGGATCAAAAATGCGGCGGAACCAGCTATGGAAAAACCAGTTTTTTATTATGTGTTTCAGAAATATCAGAATGATGGTGATAAGACGGAACGTATTGCGAATAAAATTTCTGAGCTGGAAAATCCACATATTGGTTGGTTTGGCAGTTGATCTAATGGTAATGGTATATGAATATAAAAACTTTGCGGCATTTTTTGAATTATACCTTCCGTATTTTATTATTTGCCAGATGTACAATGTTTTGCTAAAACTCATACATAACGGCTTTTATGAAACCCTACTGGCATAATTATAGCGTCATAGTAGCGTAATAAATGAAGAAAACCACTTAACAATTTTTCTATGATTTATTTATTACAAAAAATTTTTTGCCCATGAAACGACTCTTTAACATCGCTGCCCTATCACTGGTAATAGTGCTTGGCAGTTCATTTTCCAACAAGGTATCTGCCCAGTACAACGATCAGTATAATGATCAGTACAACGACAACGACCGTGATGTTTCTTACCAAACTTTTTATGACGAACTCAGCCCTCATGGCCGATGGGTAGATTACCCCGGACAGGGTTACGTATGGGTGCCAGATGCCGGTGAGGATTTTCGTCCATACAGTACCAATGGCCACTGGGTGTGGAGTGATAACTACGAGTGGATGTGGGTATCCGATTATGATTGGGGCTGGGCACCTTTTCACTATGGCCGCTGGGACCAGGATGCAAATTATGGTTGGTATTGGGTGCCGGGTTATGAATGGTCGCCTGCCTGGGTAGCCTGGAGAGATGGTGGTGATTATTATGGCTGGGCCCCGATAAGGCCAGGCATCAACATCAGTATTAATTTCAATATTGGTGGTTATTCACCTCCAAACGACTTCTGGTGTTTTGCACCGAGGCGTTACATTACATCGCCCCGTATTCATGATTATTATGTTGATCGCCGGCAAAACATAACTATCATTAATTACACAACTATTATCAATAATAATTATCGGTATGGTAATAATTATGGGTTCGGCTCAGGTCCGCGGCGTTATGATGCAGAAAGATATTGCGGCACCATTAACCCTGTACGTTTCCGCCAGTCTTATCAGCCAGGTCGTTCTACATTCAGAAATAATGAAGTGAGTATTTATCGTCCCAATATTCGTCGTGATGATAACCGTAGTTTTACCCCCCGCAGCTTTGAACGCTATGACAGAAACAGCAATGGCGGTTTTAGAACAAATAGTAATACCAACAGAGGTAATGCTAACACAGGTTTTGAAAGAAGAGATGGTGGTGTGAGACAACCTCAAAATAATAACGGTAACAATAACAATAATGACCGTCGCAGTTTTGAAAGAACGAATACCAATAATCTGCCAAACCGTGATGGTGATAGAAGGGTAAACACAACATCAGACAGAAGAAGTGGAAATACTAATCCTGGAAACAACAATGGAAATAATGATAATCGAAGGTTTGAAAGAAAGGATAATAGCAATGACAATACACCTGGTCGTCAACCGGGAGTAAGCAGAAATGATGACAACTTCCCGACCCGTCAGCCGCAACAGCCAATGGAAAGAAGACAGGAGACAAGACAACCTTCGCAACAACCCTTCGAAAGAAGGCAAGAGACAAGACAGCCTTCACAACAACCAATGGAAAGAAGACAGGAAGCAAGACAACCTTCGCAACAACCCTTCGAAAGAAGGCAAGAAACAAGACAGCCTTCACAACAACCAATGGAAAGAAGGCAGGAGACAAGGCAGACATCACAGCCACGTCAGTTTGAGCGCCGGGATGATGGTAACCGCCAGCAAAATAATAACAGTGGCAACTCCGGTAATGGGAACAGCCGAAAAAGATTTTAGTATTTGTTGCTAATAAATAAAAAGACCCCCGTTGAAAACGGGGGTCTTTGTTTAGAACTATCGTTGTAAAATATCTTAGCCTGCCTTTTTTACATTGACTGCGTTCATACCTTTTTTGCCTTCCTGGAGGTCAAATTCTACTTTGTCTCCTTCAGCTACCTGGTCTATAAGACCGCTGGCATGTACGAAAGTTTCTTTGTTAGAGTCATCATGTTTGATGAATCCAAACCCTTTTTCTGAATTGAAGAACTTTACAGTTCCTTGATTTTTGTCGCTCATTGTATTTTGTATTATTAATTAAGAATGCAAATGTATGGTATTAATGTTTATTCCACCGAAGCATATATTATCAGGCTGTCCGCTTTACCTTTTCAAGAGCCGCTTGATAGCCACTAAATGGCTCAGCAGCACTACCATTACGATAAAAGAAGGCAACCATACAAAAGGAAAATACAACACAGCAATATTGGGCTGACCAAGGGCAAATTGCTGAAAAATGAAGGGGGCAGACAAAACTGCATTGATAATAATATTCAATAAAAGGCCGAGGCAAATAAAATTCCAGGCGATCAGCAATCCCCGGTTTTTTACCAGCGAACCATTAAAACATATAAAATAAATAATGGGAGCAGTGATGCCGGACATAATATCAAAATTTCTTCCGGCAAAAGTCATTAGTTCCGGCACTGCTTTTTCAGCGGCTAACCAATACAATGTTATTTCTACCGGCACCCGTATAATATGTAGAAGGGTCAGTTTTCGCAAATCAAGTTTGTTTGTGAATGTTTGTCCCTTTCTGCTAATTAATAATGCAATGATTAAAAAGACAGCCGGGGCAACTGCCAATGTAAATTTTGGAGGCAGACCTGCTGTGTCAGTGAAAAAATTATTGTAAGCAAAAAGGCCGGTTATTCCCAGCCATATTATTGCTATTGTGGCTACTGTTGTTTTTTTATTCGTTGCGCTGATAAAAAGCAGGCCAGTTAGAATTACTGTAACTAAAAAAGTAATAATGATATGAACGGCTAGTTCGTAAAGCATAACTAAATAATTAACAAAAAAACTCCGCCTATGATTGGGCCGGAGTTTGAGACTAAGTTAGTAAAAATTAAGAATTCACTTTAATCATGCTTCTGCTTCCATATAACTTTCAATTGGTTCACAAGTGCAAATCAGGTTCCTGTCACCATGTGTATTGTTTACTCTTGCAACCGAAGGCCAGAATTTGTTTAATGTAACATGATACAATGGAAAAGCAGCTTCCTGTCTTTTGTAAGGATGCTTCCATTCGTCCGCCATTACTACAAACTGTGTGTGCGGAGCATTTTTTAGTGCATTATCTTTTTTATCCGACCTGCCTTCTTCAATGGCTTTTATTTCTTCCCGGATAGAAATTAATGCATCGCAGAACCGGTCCAGTTCTGCTTTGTCCTCACTTTCTGTTGGTTCAATCATAATCGTTCCCGGAACAGGGAAACTCATGGTAGGTGCATGAAAACCATAATCAATCAATCGTTTTGCCACATCTTCTGCTTCTATTTCCGCTGATTTTTTAAAGGGCCTTAAATCAACGATGAATTCATGGGCACATTGCCCGTTATGATTGGTATAAAGAATATCATACGCCCCCTCTAATCTTGCCCGCATATAGTTGGCATTTAAGATAGCATATTCCGTTGCTGATTTTACACCTTCGTTGCCCAGCATTCTTATATAGCCATAAGAGATAAGTAAAATGGATGCAGAACCATAAGGTGCGGCTGATACCGCACCAGCCCCGCCTGATTTTATACTATTAACCGTATTATCGGAATGGCGGGATGAATGGCCTGGCAAATGTTTCGCCAAATGTTCTTTCACACAAATCGGGCCCATGCCAGGGCCACCACCACCGTGGGGGATTGCAAATGTTTTATGCAAATTCAAATGACAAACATCTGCACCAATCAAACCGGGAGCAGTTAAGCCAACCTGTGCATTCATATTCGCTCCATCCATGTACACCTGTCCACCATGATGATGAATGATGTCGGTAATTTCTTTTACCGTTTCTTCGTAAACACCATAAGTACTTGGATAAGTAATCATGATGCCGGAAAGGTCATTGCTGTATTGCGCAGCTTTTGCTTTTAAATCTTCTACATCAATATATCCGTTCTCCAATGCTTTTACTACCACCACTTTCATTCCCGCCATTACTGCCGAAGCAGGATTAGTGCCGTGTGCGGAAATGGGAATCAGCATTACGTTTCTGTTATGATGTCCGTTTGCTTCATGATAAGCTTTGATAGTAAGCAAGCCGGCATATTCTCCCTGTGCACCGCTGTTCGGTTGCAGGCTGCAGGCATCAAAGGCAGTTATCTCACAGAGATACTTACTCAATTCATCAATGATATATTTATAGCCGAGTGCCTGGTTAGTTGGTGCAAAAGGATGAATTTTTCCCCAATGCGTCCAGCTAAGTGGCATCATTTCACTTGCCGCATTTAATTTCATCGTGCAACTGCCTAATGAAATCATCGAAGTATTCAGGGAAAGGTCTTTGTTCTCTAATTGTTTAATATAGCGCATCATCTGGCTTTCACTCTTATGAGTATTAAAGACAGGATGAGAAAGGAAAGAGCTTGTTCTTGTTAATGGAGAAGGAATATGGTGCAGTTCAACATCATGATGAATGTCAAACGCCACCGGGTCTTTATCGTTTTCAAAACAATTGATCAGGTCGTATAAATCGCCTACATCTGTTGTTTCATCTAATGAAATTCCAATGTGGTTATTATCAATATAACGTAGGTTAATAAGCTGGCGTTCTGCTTTTTCTTTTATCGTTGCAACATCCTTTACTTTCACTACAATCGTATCGAAGAAAGTAGAGGATACTAACTCAAAACCTCTTGCTGAAATTGCCTCTGCAATAGTTTGAGTTAATAGGGCAACTCTCTTCGCAATATTCTTTAATCCGTCCGGGCCATGAAAGACAGCATACATAGCAGCCATATTAGCCAGCAATGCCTGTGCTGTACAAATATTCGAAGTGGCTTTCTCCCTTTTAATGTGTTGCTCTCTTGTTTGCAAAGCCATCCGCAAAGCCCTGTTGCCCTGTGCATCTATACTGATACCGATAATACGGCCGGGAATATTTCTTTTAAAATCATCTTTGCATGACATAAAAGCTGCATGAGGCCCGCCATAACCTAATGGCACACCAAAACGTTGCGCAGAACCAATGGCTACATCAGCACCTAATTCTCCCGGAGGAGTTAATAAGGTTAGTGCCAGTAAATCAGTTGCCATAGCCACATAAGCACCGGCAATGTGAACTTTATTGATAAACTCACAGTAATCTTCTATCGAACCTTTATCGTTCGGATATTGAACAATAGCACCGAAATAAGTGGCATCAATTGTTGCGGTTTTATAATCACCTTCTATTATTTCAATTCCAACTGGTAGAGCCCTTGTTACCAACACATCTTTTGTTTGTGGAAAAATTTCCCGGTCAACAAAAAACTTTGGCCGTTCTATATGGTCTTGCTTGTTTAATGAGTTGAAGAACATCGTCATCGCTTCAGCAGCAGCCGTTGCTTCATCTAATAAAGACGCATTGGCGATTGGTAAGCCGGTTAAATCACTCACCATTGTCTGGTAGTTTAATAAACTTTCCAAACGGCCCTGCGAAATTTCTGCCTGGTAGGGAGTGTATTGGGTATACCATCCCGGGTTTTCAAAAACGTTTCTGAGGATAACAGAAGGAACAATATTGTCATAGTACCCCTGCCCTATATAATTGGAAAAAACTTTATTCTTCAGCGATATTTCTTTGATATGTTTCAGGTATTCATGTTCACTCATCGCTGGTGGAATATTTAGCGAATGGTTCATCCTGATAGCCGGGGGAACGGTGTTACTTATCAATTGGTCTAAACTTTCTGCGCCAATTTTTTTCAGCATTTTTTTCGTGTCAGCTTCGTTGGGTCCAATGTGACGAGGAATAAACTCGTTGGATTGTTGTTCGAAAAGATTCATAAATGGATTTCCTTATGTGTAAAAAGATGCGCAAAGTTACGGGGAGGTAAGCATAAAAACAGCCAGTTGTTGAACCCGGTGGATAAGCGGTGGGGTAATAGTTGAAACGCTTTACTGGAAAGGGTATGCTGTCTTTACCCGTTGTTAATTTCTTTCTCTATCCGGCGCAGTTCATTGCTTGTATGTGTACTACCATCATGGCTCCAACCGGGAGGGCCGAAGAGATAGTTCCACCGCTGTTTAAAAGTTAGTTTTTTTTTGCGTAGGTCTTTGCCAATACTTTTCCATTCATGCACAACGATATTTACCGGATCATCTTTTTCAAGCGGTTTGGTTAGTCCATATTTGATAGGTTGATATTGTTCCACAGATAATTCAGGTTGAAATGTTCCAAATAGTTTGTCCCAGATAATAAGGAACATACCCATGTTTTTATCTAAGTAAGTGGGATTGGAACCATGATGCACCCGGTGATGAGAAGGGGTTACAAAAACATATTCAAGCCAACCCACCTTATTTATTTTTTCGGTGTGCACCAGTATGCCCCATGTTTGTGTGGCTGCATAAATGAAAGCAATATCTATTGGCTGAAAACCGAGTAAAGCAATTGGGATAAAATAAACAAAGCGATACAACGGTTCCAGTATGGATGAACGAAAGCCAACCGTAAGATTAAACTTTGGGGAGGAGTGATGGGTAACATGTGTGGCCCAGAATAAACGGCACACATGGTCCACCCGGTGCAGCCAGTAATACATAAAATCTTGAAACACCAATAACACAATCCAATAGATCCACGGATTGTTGATTGCCTCTGCCAAACGATGGTCGTAAAAAAAAGAAAGGATAAAGCCGATGTAGATAATGCGGAACAGCAAATCAATACCTCCATTGAGCAACATGAAGTAAAGGTTCTGTGCTGTATCCTTCAGGGAATAAGTATCCTGTTTGCGGAATTTGCTGAGAAACAACTCAACCCCAATCACTATCAAATAGAGTGGGGTGGTAATAAGGATAAGTAATTGTTCCCTGGCGGTTTGCATGTGGCAGTAAAAATACCTGATTGAGTTGAAAATAATATCACGCCAGGGCGCAAAGCCGCTATTTGCTGACACATATGAAATGATTTTTGCGTCTTGGCGTCTTTGCATACAACAACTGTTGCCAAGGCTAATAATTTCATTTGCGCCATTTTAAGGTAACTTGCATGATGGCACAGGATATTTTAATTAACTGGGAAAAGAAATCAGGCGAACGACAGAAAGAGTATAAAAAATTTTTGCACCGGGCCAATAAGAATGTGGTGCTGCGCCAATTACCTGATCTGAACGAAGAGGCCTTTGAAAAAATAGATTGTTTGCAATGTGCTAATTGCTGTAAAAATTTTTCGCCCCGGTTCACCCCGCCCGATATAAAACGCATCAGCAAATACCTGGGTATGAAGGATGGTGAGTTTAAAGAAACCTACCTGATGCAGGACGATGAAGGCGATAATGTAACTAAAACCAAGCCCTGTCCTTTTCTTGGTACAGATAATAAGTGCGGCATTTATCATGTTCGCCCAATTGACTGTGCCAGGTTCCCTTATATGGATAATGATTTTATGCTGAAGCGGCAACCCCTTGCTTTAAAAAATTCTACTTTTTGTCCTATCACTTATTATGTAATTGAGAAATTGATTGCGGCGGAAAAAGGGAAGTGATTATTGTAAACTTTTTACCGGCACAGCATCCATATCTGCGAAAGAAACATCCTCACCCGCCATGGCCCAGATAAAAGAATAGCTGGAGGTAGCCATGCCGCTATGAATGCTCCAACTTGGTAAAATAATTGCATCTTCATTATTCAGAAAAATATTTGTTCGGGAAAGATACAATTGATGCCGTAAACGCATCAGCCTCTAAAGATAAAAAAGGTATGATGCATATTTCATTGGTAAATGTGCATGCTTCAAACTCGCAAAAAATAAAAATTAATATTGACGGAGGCGATTATAAAAATATTACGGTACGTATTTTACAATCAGCACGGGTGCAGGATTGTAATACATTTGAAAAAACTGAAGTTGTTGTACCAAAACCGTTTTCAGGTGCGAAGCTTGCAGGGAATGAGCTGGAGGTGGTATTGCCTCCATTCAGTGTGGTAGTGCTGGAGATAAAATAAAGCCGTAAATAGTCCGTTAGCAATTACCAAATTGTACAACAGACGATTTTATACTTTAAATTAGTTTAAGCAGAGCAGTTCTTATAGCAATCATCAGGGGGGAATTCTTTCACCCTTTCCTTTTTTTAACGTATGGGGTTATCTGTAAACTATCTTTGATTAATGTTACTACTTGGTATAGATATAGGCACATCTTCAATTAAAGTTTCTGTCGTGGATGCCGCAACACAGCAATGTATTGGTTCGGCAAAATATCCTGAAACAGAATCCGAAATCATTGCGCCGCACCCGGGCTGGGCCGAGCAATCAACAGATATGTGGTGGGAGCATGTACAATCGGCTATTTTAAAATTGCATGCACAACGAAAATACAACCCCGGAGATATTGAAGCTATTGGTATCGCTTACCAGATGCATGGTTTAGTAATGGTTGATAAGGAAAAGAATGCTTTACGCAACAGTATTATCTGGTGCGACAGCCGTGCTGTAGAAATTGGTGACAAGGCTTTTGAAGAAATAGGAAAGGAAAAATGCTTATTACATTTACTTAATTCACCCGGAAATTTTACCGCTTCCAAATTAGCATGGGTTAAACAAAATGAACCAGACCTGTATTCAAAGATTGATAAGGTAATGCTGCCCGGCGATTTCATTGCCATGAAACTGACTGAAGAAGTCACAACAAGTATCTCAGCCTTATCGGAAGGGGTATTCTGGGATTTTCAAAAAAACGAATTGTCAAAAGATGTGTTTGAATATTACGGACTGGCCACTACTTTTATTCCTGAAGTAAAAGAAGTATTTGCAGACCATGGAAGGCTTTCCGTTCTTGTTGCTTCTACATTATCATTAAAGGCAGGTATACCCGTTACTTACAAAGCAGGTGATCAGCCAAATAATGCCTTGTCATTAAATGTATTGGAGCCTGGAGAAGTAGCGGCCACAGCCGGCACAAGTGGTGTAATATATGGAGTAAGTGACCAGTTGGCATATGATAATGAATCAAGGGTAAATACATTTGCTCATGTTAATTATACAACAGAACAAAAGCGGTTGGGAGTTTTATTATGTATTAATGGTACAGGTATCCTGAACCGCTGGATAAAAAATATAGCTGGCGAAGGGTTGAGCTATCAGCAAATCAATGACGCTGCAAAGACAATCGCTGCCGGAAGTGACGGGCTACTGCTGTTCCCATTTGGAAACGGTGCTGAAAGAATGCTGAACAATAGAACAGTACATGCACATATTCATAGTATTGATTTGAACAAACATAGCAACGCCCATTTATACAGGGCGGCGCAGGAAGGAATTGCTTTTGCATTTCGTTACGGGCTTGATATAATGAGAGAGAATGGAATGAGCCCACAGGTTATCCGTGCAGGGAAAGCCAATATGTTTTTAAGTGATGTGTTTACAGAAGCTTTTGTAAATACATTGAATGTACCTGTTGAAATGTATAACTGCGATGGAAGTGTAGGTGCTGCAATTGGTTCCGGTATTGGTGCAAAAATTTATACTTGCCCAAAGGAAGCCTTTCATCATTTCAACCCTGTTCAGTTGGTGGAGCCAACTAATTTTAAATTGTACAATGAGTATTATAGTCAATGGTTGGAGCAATTGCAAAAACAATTAAACTGATTTCAATAATTAAAAAATCAAAGTATGTCAGTAGTTTTAGGAAACAAGGAATTTTTTAAAGGCATTGGAAAGATAAGTTACGAAGGCCTGGGGTCAGACAATCCATTAGCATACCGCTGGTATAATGAAAATAAAGAGGTGGGTGGTAAAACAATGAAAGAACATCTCCGGTTTGCCTGTGCATATTGGCACTCTTTTGTTGGTAGCGGTGTCGATCCGTTTGGCGAGCCAACCCATTCATTTGCCTGGAATGAAAAAGCAGATGCCATAGAAAGGGCAAAAGATAAAGCCGATGCTGCTTTTGAGTTTATCACAAAACTTGGGTTGCCATATTACTGTTTTCATGATGTGGACGCAGTAGATTATACAAATGATATAGCCGAAAATGACAGAAGACTTAAGGAAATTACAATCTATCTAAGCGAGAAGCAAGCGGATAGTGGCGTAAAACTTCTATGGGGCACGGCTAATCTTTTTTCCAACAGAAGATATATGAACGGCGCATCAACCAATCCTGATTTTCATGTGCTGGCACATGGTGCGGCACAGGTAAAAGCAGCGTTGGATGCTACGATTGCATTGGGTGGAGAGAATTATGTTTTCTGGGGTGGAAGGGAAGGCTATATGAGTTTGTTGAACACCAATATGCAAAGAGAAAAAGAGCATCTTGCAAAATTTTTACATACTGCAAAAGATTATGCAAGGAAAAATGGCTTTAAAGGAAAATTCTTTATTGAACCTAAACCTTGTGAACCAAGCAAGCATCAGTACGATTATGATTGCGAAACAGTCATTGGTTTCTTACGACAACATGATTTGTTGAATGATTTTGGGTTGAATATAGAAGTAAATCATGCGACGTTAGCGGGTCATACTTTCACCCACGAATTACAGGTGGCTGCTGACGCAGGTTTGCTGGGGAGCATGGATGCTAACCGCGGGGATTATCAAAATGGTTGGGACACCGATCAATTTCCCAACGATATTAACGAGTTGACTGAAGCCATGCTGGTTGTATTACAGGCTGGAGGTCTCAAAGGTGGTGGTATCAACTTTGATGCAAAAATCCGGAGAAACTCTACCGATGCGGAAGATTTATTCCATGCTCACATTGGTGGCATGGATGTTTTTGCAAGAGCATTAATAACAGCAGATGCTATTTTGCAAAAATCTGATTACAAGAAAATAAGAACAGACAGGTATGCTTCATTCGATAGCGGAAAGGGAAAAGAATTTCAAGATGGAAAACTGTCACTGGAAGATTTAAGGGACTATGCTATTGAAAACGGCGAACCCAAAACGACAAGCGGCAAGCAGGAGTATTTAGAAAATATTATAAACAGGTATATCTGAAAGGGTAATAAAGGGATGATGCCTGTTATGATGAAGTGATACTTTTATCTTTGCCTGAAAAAAATCATAAGCAGTATGTTAATGCATCAAACAATGCGTTGGTTCGGGCCTAATGACCCCGTAAGTTTGTCCAATATCCGCCAGGCGGGATGTGCAGGAGTAGTTACGGCGCTGCATCATATCCCTGTAGGTGAAGTATGGACTGTTGAAGAGATTAATAAAAGAAAGAATGTGGTTGAACAAGCCGGGATGACATGGACAGTAATTGAAAGCTTGCCTGTGAGTGAGGATATCAAAAAATAAAACGGCAATTACAAACAGCATATTGAGAATTATAAAGAAAGCCTTCGCAATGTGGCGCAGTGTGGTCTGAAAGTGGTGACCTACAACTTTATGCCGATACTGGATTGGATGCGGACAGATATTTCTTACACCATGCCGGATGGAAGTAAGGCATTATATTTTGAACGTTCTGCCTTTATCGCATTTGATTTATTCTTATTAAAAAGACCCGGTGCGGAAAAAGATTATACAGATGAAGAAATAAGAAAAGCAAAATACCGCCTGAGCAGGATGACAGATGGAGAAGAAGAGACACTTTTTCGCAACGCATTATTGGGGCTGCCCGGTAGCGAAGAAAGGTTCACAGAAGAGCAAATATTAGCAGCATTAAAAACCTATGATGGTATTGATGCCGCTAAATTAAAACAGCATCTTTTCTATTTTCTGCAACAAGTTGTCCCGGTAGCAGAAGAGTGTGGATTGAAAATGGCCATCCATCCCGACGACCCGCCATACCCTGTGTTGGGACTACCAAGAATTGTAAGCACTGAACAGGATGCGGATGATTTATTAAAAGCTGCACCATCACCTGCCAATGGTTTATGTTTTTGTACAGGTTCTTTTGGTGCAAGACCGGATAACGACCTTGTAAAAATGCTGCAACGCTTTGGTGATCATGTTCACTTTCTGCATTTAAGAAACACCAAAAGGGATGAGGAAGGAAATTTTTATGAAGCCGACCATCTCGCTGGTGATACAGATATGTATTCCGTCGTTAAAGAAATTGTAGCGATAATGAAGCGGAGAAATGTTTCTATTCCCATGCGGCCCGATCATGGCCACCAGATGCTGGACGACCTGAATAAAAAAGCATACCCCGGTTATAGTGCTATTGGAAGATTGAAGGGGCTGGCGGAACTAAGAGGATTAGAGGTGGGTGTTTTCAGATCTTCTTTTGCTCCGTAAGAAAGTTATCCGTTCGTTCAATAAACGTAAATGTTAAAAACAAAAATCCCCGCTACCATTAAGTTTGCGGGGATTTTGTTGCGTACCGGGTGGTACTGAAAGTATCTATGGTAGCCCGTACGAGATTCGAACTCGTATCACCACCGTGAAAGGGTGGTGTCCTAACCCTTAGACGAACGGGCCGTTTTTAAGGGACGGCAAAGATAGCCCTGCAACGGTTTTTGGCCAAATGTTTTTACCCTTGTTTTCACCATTTTCTTTTAGGTCGCTGCGATGGTCATTTTGGTTAAATCTGATACAGTTAAACACAGCTGGTTTTATTACCTTCGCACCTCTTTTATCAGCTAATGCATTAGTTAAAGCTGGATTGTTAAAATAAAACGTAAAAAAATGAGCACAGTTAAAGTCGCTATCAATGGTTTCGGTCGTATCGGTCGTTTAGTTTACCGGCAGATATATAAAATGGAAGGGATTGATGTTGTGGCCATCAATGATTTGACTAGCCCAAAAGTATTGGCTCATCTTTTAAAGTATGACAGTGCACAAGGCCGTTTTGATGCAGAAGTACGGGCTACTGATGATTCAATAGTAGTGAATGGTGATACAGTAAGAATATATGCTCAAAAAGATCCTGCTCAAATTCCCTGGAGTAGCCATAATGTGGATGTAGTAATTGAAAGTACTGGCTTCTTTGCCGATAAGGATAAAGCAGCTTTACATATTACTGCTGGTGCTAAAAGAGTTGTCATTTCTGCACCTGCGACTGGTGAGTTGAAAACAGTTGTATTTAATGTAAACCACAACATACTCGATGGCAGCGAAACAATTATCTCTTGTGCGTCTTGTACCACCAATTGTCTTGCCCCAATGGCAAAAGTGCTGAATGATAAGTATGGTATCATTACCGGTATCATGACAACTATCCATGCATATACTAATGACCAGAATACGTTAGATGCACCACATCCAAAAGGTGATTTGCGCCGTGCAAGGGCTGCTGCTGCTAATATTGTTCCTAATACTACTGGTGCTGCCAAAGCTATTGGCCTTGTCTTGCCCGAACTAAAAGGAAAGCTGGATGGCAGTGCTCAAAGGGTTCCTACAATCACCGGATCATTAACTGAACTAACATCTATTCTTGGCAAAACTGTAACGGTTGAAGAAATTAATGCTGATATGAAAGCTGCTGCCAACGAAAGTTTTGGCTATACGGAAGACGAAATTGTTAGCAGCGATATTATAGGAATTCATTTTGGATCTTTGTTTGATGCTACGCAAACTAAAGTAATGACAGTAGGCGATAAGCAACTGGTGAAAACAGTAAGCTGGTATGATAATGAAATGAGTTATGTAAGCCAGCTGGTTAGAACAGTTAATTATTTTGCCAAGCTGATCAACAAATAAAATTTCTATGACTTTACCGTAGCTGGTCAAATCGTTGACTTGCTGCGGTATTTTTATGTAAGTTTAAAATATGAAGATCAAAAATATCAAAGGCCTTTCTGCAGAAGATTTGCAAAGAGAAGTGGGTAATGGCGGAAAGTTTATTCATTATCCTTTTATTATTTCGTTGGTGGTAGCTACTTTCAAACGAACTTCAGGGGTTTACCTGGTTCGGGGTAACGAGAATGCTGTTGCAAAAGGGATGCCTTATACTATTCTATCGGCTTTGTTTGGTTGGTGGGGAATTCCTTTCGGGCCAAAATATACACTTCAAAGTATCCGTGCCAATATGAAAGGAGGTAAAGATGTGACAGATGAAGTGATGGCAACTGTTGCCGGTTTTGTTTTATACAAAGAAACACAAAAGGAAAAAGCTGTTCAGCATTAGTAATTAATTTGTCAAAACAACTGGTATGTCAAAATTTGCTGCTTATAATTTTAAAGGTAAGAAGGCATTAATCCGGGTTGATTTTAATGTGCCATTGAACGAAAAACTTGAAATTACGGACGATACCCGGATGAAAGCAGCTGTTCCAACAATAAAAAAAATATTGGCCGATGGTGGAATGGTAATTTTAATGAGCCATCTTGGAAGACCTAAAGGCGGACCAGAGGATAAATATTCTTTAAAGCATCTGATAAAACATCTCAGCGAATTATTGGGTGGTACTACTGTTTTGTTTGCCAATGATTGTGTAGGCGAACAGGCATACCTTACTCAAAACATGATGCGTCCCGGAGAAGTATTGCTCCTGGAAAACCTTCGATTTTATAAAGAGGAAGAGGCCGGCGATGTAAAATTTGCAGAAAAATTATCTAGGCTGGGTGATTTGTGGGTGAACGATGCCTTTGGTACAGCTCACCGGGCACATGCTTCAACATCTGTTATTGCACAATTTTTTCCAGCAGAAAAAAGAATGTTCGGATTATTAATGGAAGGCGAAGTAGCAAGTGCAGAAACAGTATTGCATAAAGCAGAAAAGCCATTTGTTGCCATCATTGGCGGTGCCAAAGTGAGTGACAAAATACTTATTATCGAAAACCTGCTGGATAGAGCAACTGATATTATTATTGGTGGCGGTATGGCGTACACATTTATGAAAGCCGGTGGCGGTAAAATCGGAAATTCATTGTGCGAGGAAGATCGTTTAGATACCGCATTAAATATTTTAAAGAAAGCAGAAGAAAAAGGTGTTTGTATCCATCTGCCTTATGATTCTGTTATTGCAGATAAGTTTGCGGCAGATGCACAGACATCTGTTGCGCCAAGTAATAATATTCCTGATGGCTGGATGGGTTTAGATATTGGCGACCTGGCTTGTGAGCAGTTTTCCAATGTTATTAAAAATTCAAAAACAATTCTCTGGAATGGCCCGATGGGTGTTTTTGAAATGCCGAAATTTCAACATGGTACAAAAACTGTTGCTATTGCTATTGCAGAGGCTACCGAAAAAGGTTCTTTCTCTTTGGTAGGTGGTGGCGATTCTGTTGCCGCTGTCAATCAATTCGGCTTTGCTGAAAAAGTAAGCTATGTATCCACCGGCGGCGGTGCCATGCTGGAATATTTCGAAGGAAAAACCTTGCCCGGTATCGCAGCCGTGTCTGACATCTCGAAGAGTGTCTGACACTTAAAGCAGGTTAAAGCTTTCTCACTTCAATAATCCTGTCATTATTACCTCCGTTACTGGTGCAGATATAAATTTTTCCCACAGGAGAAATACAAACATCCCTCATTCTTCCATATCTGTTCACAAAAAATTCATTCGTTGAAGCAATGCTGGTGTTTGCCGCATCTAATTTCAACTGGTACATCCTTGATTCTTTTAAGGCAACCATCAGCAACGAATTTTTCCATTGTGGTATCAGGTCGTTATTATAATAATCCAAGCCGCAAACAGCTATAGTAGGAGTCCATGCCTTCAATGGCTCTCTTACATTGTTAGCAGTACAAAAAGTTTGTTCAGTACCTGCATCACAAAAGCCTAGTACATTCGGCCAGCCATAATTTCTTCCTTTCTCAATGATATTTATCTCATCATCGCTATTGGGTCCATGCTCACTGCTGTATAATATATTGTTGGCAAAAACAAGCCCCTGCGGATTGCGGTGGCCCCAGCTCCAGTAGGCATTTCCGGCAACAGGATTATCAGAGGGAATAGTTCCGTCGAGGTTCAACCGGAGAACCTTACCATTAACAGAAGATGTATTCTGAGGCAATGCCTGGTTGGAAGCATCTCCGGTTGTAATAAATAATTTCAGATCAGGAGTAATTAAAAGACGGCATCCATTATGAATGGATGAGGCAGCAATATTTTCAATGATCGTTACCGGACTTGTTAACGCTGACCCTGTGTAAGTAAATCGGACAATTTTTTTCTTATATCCGCCTGAATTATAATTGTACGCAACAAAAACATGCGGTGTCATTGAAAAATTAGGATGTAATACCATTCCAAGCATTCCGCCTTCACCGTTGGCAACTACTTCAGTAATTTTGTGCAGTAGGGAAACAGTTCCGGTCGCAGGATTCACCCGGCTTATCTTTCCACCCCTTTCTGTCATCCAGATAAAATTATCGGGCCCCCATAATATTTCCCAGGGAAAATTTAATCCCTGCACAATCACTGAGTCTTTAATGGCAACTGAACTGGGAGGGAGCGGTGGAGTAGGTATAGAACCGTTGTTCTTTGATTTTTTGCATTGAGAGAAGACTATCAGAGCTATTATACTAACAATGGATATTCTTTTTATTACACTCATAAAGGATGAATTTCTTATTTGTGGCGCCAAAACCATGCAGCAGGGTTATTAAAATTGTCGTTTCACCGGCAATTACACCTGACCAACCGAAATATTACCTCGTTGATGTACCGAAAATACTAATTTTACCCTCCAATAAAAACTACTACAATGAAAGGAACCCGTAACATTACTTTATTAGTTGTTCTAGGCTTAGTCCTTATACTCGGTGTGTGGGGATGCAGCGGCTACAATGGTCTTGTAAAGCAGGACGAATCAGTGGGAAAAGCATGGAATAATGTAAATAGTGAATATCAAAAAAGAACAGACCTGGTAGGCAATCTGGTGAACACTGTAAAAGGTGCCGCCAAATTTGAACAAGAAACACTTACTAAGTTGGTAGAAGCAAGAGCAAAAGCTACTTCTATTAATCTGACCGCCGATCAGCTTACGCCGGAAAATATGGCAAAATTTCAGCAGGCACAAAGCCAGATGTCAGGTGCACTCAGCAGATTGCTGGTGGTAGTAGAAAATTATCCGGATTTAAAAGCCAATCAGAACTTTTTGCAATTGCAGGGTTCCCTCGAAGGAATTGAAAACGATGTGAAAAATTCAAGAAAAGTGTTTAACGATGCAGTAAATTCTTACAACGTAAAAGTAAGATCGTTTCCAATGAATATGCTCAGTGGTATGTTCGGTTTTCATAAAAAGGAAGGCTTCAAGGCTGATGAAGGCGCAGAGAAAGCACCTAAAGTAGAATTCTAAGCACCTCTTACTATGAGTATGCAAAAAAAGAAATTTACCGGCTACATAGTTGGAGGTATCATCCTGTTTATTCTTGTACTGTCGAGTTTTGCTTCTTACAATTCAATGGTTAAGAAAGAAGAGAAAGTAAAACTGCAATGGTCCGAAGTACAGAATACGTATCAACGTCGGCTGGATTTAATTCCTAATCTGGTGAATGTGGTAAAAGGCCTTTCTGATTTTGAGCAAACTACCCTGGAGAAAATTGCTGAAACAAGGAGCAAGGCAATTGCTGGTTTATCAAATAGTGAGTTGACTGGAGAAAATTACCAGCAACAAAAAGAATTGCAGGATACATTGGCCGCCTCTGCGAACAGGTTAATTATGCGGATAGAAAAATACCCAACATTGAAAGGTACGGCTGCTTACGCTGGTTTGCAAACACAATTAGAAGGAACAGAAAGGAGAATAAAAGTGGCCCGTAATGATTTTAATGTAGCAGTAGCTGATTATAATAAGAAAGTAAGAAGCTTTCCCACCAATATGACGGCTGGCTTATTTGGATTTAAAAGGAAAAAAGGATTTGAAGCGAATGCAGGAACTGATAAAAGCGTAGAAATTAAATTCTGATGAAACTATTTCCCTGGCAAAAACCAAAACCATTATTCCATGAGGAAGATACGAGGCTTATAGTAAAAGCTATTCGTCATGCTGAGCAACGCACCAGTGGCGAGGTAAGGGTTTTTGTGGAGAGCCGCTGTAGTTGGGTGGATGCAATGGATAGGGCAGCAGAAATATTCTTCACTTTAAAGATGGAGCAAACAGAACAGCGAAATGCTGTACTGGTATATATTGCTCTTAAAGATCATCAGTTAGCCGTCTTTGGAGATGAAGGTATTCACAAAAAAGTAGGGTCCGAATACTGGAACAGGATAGTTCAGGAAATGCTGGTCAGTTTTAATAAAGAAAATTATGGGAAGGGCATTGCAGAATGTGTAATCCAGATTGGAGATGCACTAACCACACACTTCCCTTTTGAAAGAAACACTGATAGAAACGAATTGCCGGACGAAATTGTATTTGGGAAATAACCCTATGAAGCGTTTACTCTTTATACTAACTATTTTTTTTTCCTTTTGTGCATCCGCACAGATGGAAAAAATTATTTCGACCAGGCCCAGTCCTCCAAAACTGGTCAACGATTATACCAATACATTAACAGCACAACAAAAAGAGGCACTTGAGGCGAAGCTTTACCAATATGATGACAGTACATCAAATCAGGTTACAGTTGTTATAGTTGAATCAGCAGATGATTATTCTGTTGAAGATGCTGCAATAGAATTAGGAAGGAAGTGGGGCGTAGGAAGCAAAGAGTTTAACAATGGAGTAGTAATCCTTGTTGCAAAAGGAGACAGGAAAGTTACCATCCAGGCAGGTTATGGATTGGAGGGGGCTATTTCAGATTTAGTTGCCAAAAGCATAATTGATAACGACATCACCCCTAATTTTAAGGAAGGCAACTATTATCGTGGCCTTGATGAAGCAACAGATAATATTATTAAAGCTGCCGAAGGAAGGTATAAAGCACCTGCTAACTACGGAAGTAATAAGAAGAAGAAAGGAGTAAGTATCAGTACAATCATATTTATCATCATCATTCTTATCGTCATCTTTAGTGGTGCAGGGCCAGGTGGCGGCACTTATGTATCAAGAGGTGGCTTTGGTGGATGGAGTGGTGGCGGCGGCGGCTGGTCAGGAGGTGGTGGCAGTAGCGGTGGCGGCTTTGGTGGTTTCGGCGGCGGCAGCTTCGGCGGCGGCGGTGCCAGTGGTAGTTGGTAATGCATTTCCAACATATGAACAAGGAAGCTCGAACTTCAGTTATTTCTTTAATCGACGATTTAATATTAAAATAATAAACGCCGAAGTTTTTGCTTCGGCGTTCTTAATTCCTTGTTCAAAATTAGATATTCTAAAACCCCTTCTTATCTTCTTCCGGTAATTTTGATTTAATATAATTAACCAGATCCTGCAATGCAGTATTGCTGGCATTTTCTTTAGCTTCTTTGTCCTTCTTGGTTAAGATGCCTTTCAATACCATTCCATTTATAAATGGATCAGTTTGACTCCTGAAATTTTCAGGTACTTTATCTCTGAACTTTACAATCTCATCCACACCCCATTTTATCTTTTCCGTATTTTTAATAGCAGATAAATAAGTACTTAAGGTATTAAGGCTTTGAAATTTTTCCTGCCCCAATGGCATTTCTGCAAAGCCACCAATGATCTTATCAGCCATACTCTCATCACCCGATTTTACAATCTCAGTCATAATAGCTTCTTTCAAAACACCTTTCACTGGTTTGTCACCAAGTTGTTTTGAGATGATCGTTGCCATTGCCGGATCAACTTTACCTAAAGCCATTAGGGCATTGCCTGCAACAGTGTAAGAGGAATCGTTTGTTGCAGCCTTAAACAAGCTGCCGTATTCAAGCTTTTTGTATTCGCCCAATTTTTGAATGGCATTAGCTCTTACTTTTGAATACTTATCCGTTTTGGCAAGATTTAATAGGATCGGTTCAAAACTTGTTTTCACTGCTTCTTTTCTAAGGTCTGCTTTACCGATGGCAAAGTTGCGCAGTCCTTCGTATTTATCTGTCAATGCTGCCTTTACTAATTCAACAGCTTTCGGATCATCTAATTTTTTCGAAGCAAAATCAATTGCCTCTTTTCTGTCTGTATAATTACCTGCATATTTAAATTGGTGAATATAATTGTCAAGGGTCTTATTATCTTTTTTCGTCCAGAGAGTTGTTTTGGTAGCATCTACATTTATCAGGTCTGGTCGTTTGGTATAATTAAAAGTAAATGTATCCACCGCATTGTTTGACCATACATTGTGCCTTACTTTATTTGTTCCGTCATACACATCAATAGCAAGGGGCAGTTTGAAAATTTTACCGGTATTCTGTGTTTGTTTTACAATCACATTCACTTTGCCGGCGGCATCATCATATTTATAATCTATATCCACACTTGGATTACCACTCCCAAAATACCATTGGTTAAAATACCAGTTCAGGTCACGGCCGGTTATTTCTTCAAAAGCAAGGCGTAGCTGGTGTGCTTCAGCCGATTTAAATTTATTAGTGGTCAGATAATTATTAAGTGATTTGAAAAAGGCACTGTCACCAATGAAAGTTCTAAGCATATGCAGAATGCGGCCACCTTTGTTATAGCTTACAGCATCAAACATGTCTTCTTTATCATGATAATAAAAACGAACAAGGTCTTTTTTCTCACTGCCACTTTGCAGATAGCCCTGCATGTCATTCATGTTCTGCTCATCACCTGCATCTTTGCCGTATTTATATTCACTCCATAATGTTTCGCTGTAGTTCGCAAACGATTCGTTTACTGTTAGGTTGCTCCAGCTTTCAGTAGTTACATAATCACCAAACCATTGGTGAAAAAGTTCATGGGCAATAGTGCTTTCCCAGTTGTTGCCATCTACCAGTTCCCTTGCATCTTGCTGTGCCCCTTCCTGGTGAAGTGTGGCAGTGGTGTTTTCCATCGCACCAGCTACAAAGTCTCTGCCGGTCATTTGCGAATATTTTATCCAGGGATATTCTACACCCGTAGCCTTTGAGAAAAACCCAATCATCTCAGGAGTATTACCAAAAATCTTTTTAGCAACAGATGCAAACTCAGGCTCTACATAATAGTTTACTTCTTTGTCTTTGTATTTATCCTTAATAACTGCATAATCACCTACACCTACAAAAAATAAATAAGGTGCATGAGGCAGATCCATTTTCCAGTAATCTGTTCTTGTGCCATCTGTATTTTTCTTTTGAGAAACTAATTTGCCATTGGAGAGAGTAACATATTTGTTATCTACTGTAACAGTTAGTTCCTGTGTGCAACGTTGATTGGTTTTGTCAATAGTAGGAAACCATGCAGAACTTGATTCTGTTTCTCCCTGTGTCCATATTTGAGTTGGCTTACTTTTGTCTTCTCCTTTTGGATTGATAAAATACATCCCTTTTACACCGAGCATTGCCCCTTGGCCGTATTTTTCGTCAAACTCATCCGGTTTAGCTGTGTAATCAATATAGATGGTATAGCTTTCATTTGACT
>JBKJIX010000178.1:0-9551 GCA_046598205.1 Chitinophagaceae bacterium | reverse complement strand
ATGGTACGACAATCCATACCAGGCAAGTACCTGGAATTTTATGAGTGTTCATGCAAAAGGAACAATCCGCTTTGGAAATGATGAAGAATTGATTGCTATTCTAAAAAGACTTACACTCCATTATGAAAATAATAAAACCACATCAACAACTGTATTTGATAATCTGCCAGTTGAATACACAGGCAGACTTATTAAAGCAATTGTAGCTTTTGAAATAGAAGTAACCTCTTTAGAACATGTATTTAAACTGAGCCAGGATCGGGATGAAAAAAGTTATGACAACATTATTGATAAATTGAAGCAACAGGATGGTGATGCAGAAAAGATTGGTACAATCATGGAAAGAAGAAAAGCTAAAGTATTTCCTTCATGAAAAAATATTTTTCCTTATTGGGGTTGCTATTTTTTATGAGTTGCTCAAATCAAAAGACACTTCAAAACTCTCCGCCATCTGGCGGAGATGGGGGCTTTGACAAACAAGGTCATCGGGGCTGCCGGGGTCTGATGCCTGAGAACACCGTGCCTGCAATGCTGTATGCATTGGGCATGGGAGTAACGACATTAGAAATGGATGTTGTGATTACCAAGGATAAGAAAGTGCTTCTTTCACATGAACAATGGTTTGGTAAAGAGATTACCACCAAACCCAACGGGGCTTTTATCGGTGAAAGAGAAGAAAGGACATACAATATCTACTGGATGACGTATGAACAAACTAAAACCTTTGACGTAGGGATGAAGCCACATCCACGGTTTCCGCAACAACAAAAGATGAAAGTGACAAAGCCTTTGCTGGCTGATGTGATTGATAGTGTAAAGAAGGATATGATGACGAGAAGAAGGCCGTTTCCGTATTATAATATTGAAACTAAAAGCAACCCGGAGTTTGACGGTGTATTTCAGCCCAAGCCGGAAGAGTTTGTAGAATTGCTAATGGCCATTATTAAAGAAAAGGATATAGAAGACTACGTAATCATCCAGTCATTTGATTTCAGAACCTTACAATACCTGCATCAAAAATATCCGGCTATTAAAACCGCCATGCTGATTGAAGATTTTGATAAACGAACTCTAAGCGAACAATTAAAGGCTTTGGGGTTTACACCAACAATCTACAGCCCGGCTTATCAATTGGTGAATGAGAAACTCTTGAAGAGTTGTCACCAAAAGAATATCAAGGTAATTCCGTGGACGGTGAATGAGAAAGCAAAAATTGACGAATTAAAGACAATGGGAGTGGATGGAATCATTACTGATTATCCCAATCTTTTTAATGAATAAGCTTTTATCCAAAATCAGGTAAATTTTTCTCACTTAATCCCAGCCAATCCAGTGCATTTTTATAGAGCAGTTTTCTCGTTGATTTTTTACCTAAGTCCATTTTTTCGATAAGTCTTCCAGGTATTTGCTCGCCTAATGGAAATGGATAATCGCTGCCCAAACAAATTGTATCTTCTCCCATTACATCCATCAGGTAACTAAAAGCTTTTTTATCATGTACCAAACTGTCAATCCAGAATTTTCCGATATAATCTCTTGGGTTTATGGGATTATCAATAGCCACCAAATCAGGCCGAACTTTAAATCCATGCTCGATACGACCAACAGTCAATGGAAAAGAACCCCCTCCATGTGCAAATGCCACTCTTAATTTCGGAAATTTTTCAAAGACACCACTAAATATCATGGAGCAAATAGCTCTTGATGTTTCTGCTGGCATGCCTACCAGCCAGGGTAGCCAATATTTTTCCATCTGCGTTTCTCCCATCATTTCCCAGGGGTGAATGAATAAAGCACAGCCGATTTTTTCAGCAGCTTCATAAAAAGGAAAGAATGATTCGTCAGAAAGATTTTTGCCATTGATGTTAGAACCAATTTCAAGCCCCGGCATTTTTAATTCTTTTATACAACGTTCCATTTCTTTAATGGAGAGACTGACGTCTTGCAATGGAACTGTTCCCAAACCAATAAAATGATTAGGCTCTTTAGCAACTGTTTCAGCAATATGATCGTTAAAGAATCTTGAAGTTTCTAATCCATCCGCCGGCTTTGCCCAATAATTAAACAAAACAGGAATAGTAGATAGTACCTGCATGGAAACTTCTGTTTCTTCCATTTGCTTTAATCGCAAATCAGCTTTGTAACAATTTTCTTCTACGACACGAAAGAGTTTATCGCCTTTCATCATGCAGGCCTCGCAGTTGCGGTGTTCCAAATGAATAAATTCACCGTAGCCAAACTTCTCTGTCCAGTTCGGCATTTTTTCCGGCATTATGTGTGTATGGATGTCAATCTTCATGGAATGGTTAATTAGTCTATTGGTTAATTAGTTTATTGGGGAATACATAAGTCTGTTTTTGATTAATTGCTCTATTGGTTAATTAGTCTATTAGGAAATACAGGTTCTTTACATAGTGTAAAGACATTTACTTTGTCACGACTCCTAATTAACCAATTCCCAATTAACCAGTTAACTTTTCCTCACCGGAGGCTCCATCACCGCCCCGCATTTTTCACAAGTCCGATGCATTGTATCTTCCCAGAAACGATTCATCAACGGCGGTAATTGTTTTACAATATCATCCACATGCAATGCTTCTTCATGAAGTTTGTTGCCACATTTTTCACAGAACCACATAAAGCCATCATCTTCAGATTCTCTTTTCTTTTCAATCACCAGGCCAACGGTACCCGGCCCTCTTTGCGGTGAGTGAGGTGTTTTGGGTGGCAACAAAAATAGTTCGCCTTCTTTAATTGGAATATCCCTAAATTCACCATTGTCTATAATTTTTACCACAATATCACCTTCAACTTGGTAATACAATTCTTCCGTTTCATTGAAGTGATAATCTTTTCTTGCATTGGGTCCGCCTACAACCATAACGATGAAATTTTCAGCGTCTTTATACACACATTGGTTGCCTACCGGTGGTTTTAGCAGGCTACGGTTTTCGTCAATCCATTTTTTCAGGTTGAAAGGGGCAATTACGGCCATGTCGTTAGTTTTAGAAGGTGTAATAAGGTCGAAAAATTACAACAATTTTCTTTAGGTTTGAAGTTGAAATGTTAATTAGTTTATTCGTTAATTGGTTTATCAGGAAATACAAGTGCCTTACTACTTTGAAAGATATTTGCTCTTTCTATACCCCAATTAACTAATAAACAAATAAATCAATTAACTAAAATATGAATCTATCTCTTGAAGGAAAAAATGCCATTGTTTGTGGAAGCACCCAGGGAATCGGCCTTGCTATTGCCGAAGAACTGGCTCTGCTTGGTGCCAGTTGTACATTAGTGGCCCGGAATGAAGCCACATTAAAAGAAGCTATTACAAAATTAGATACACAATTACGTCAGCAGCATAGTTATCTCGTAGCAGATTTTAGTAAACCGGACGAGGTAAAAAAAGTGATAGAAGCCCATATGTCGAAAAATCTGGTTCATATATTAATCAATAACACCGGTGGCCCGCCAGCAGGCCCTGTTATCGAAGCAACAGAAGAAGCTTTTTTGAATACATTCAATCAGCATTTAATTTGTAATCATATCCTGGCAAAAGCTGTTGTGCCTTCCATGCAAAAAGAAGGATATGGAAGAATCATCAATATTATTTCTACTTCAGTAAAAATTCCGTTGAAAAATTTGGGAGTGTCAAACACCATTCGTGGTGCAGTAGCTAGTTGGGCAAAAAGTATGGCTAATGAATTGGGGCAATATAATATTACGGTGAATAATGTGTTGCCCGGATTTACCAGCACACAACGGTTGTCAACATTAATTGAGAATATTGCGAAGAGAGGAAACACTGTCGTCGACATTGTAGAAAAAAATATGGCGGAAGAAGTTCCGATGAAGCGTTTTGCAGATGCATCAGAAATTGCTGCGGTTGCTGCGTTTTTAGCTTCACCGGCCGCATCTTATGTAAACGGAGTAAGTATTCCGGTGGATGGTGGGCGGACGGGAAGTATATAGTTAAATGGTTTATTGGTTAATTAGTTAATCGGGGAGAGCTTGGTTAGCAGAGTTTCTTTTTAGAGCAAATAATTTCTTTTATGGATTATACATTAGAAAAACTGGAAGTATATGAGTTGGCCGAATTGTTTTCAGATGAGATTTTGGAAATTATAATGAGTTGGGATAATTTCAAGAAAGACACTATAGGAAAGCAAGTAGTCCGGTCGGCAGATTCGATTTCTGCAAACATTGCAGAGGGGTATGGAAGGTTTTACTATAAGGAAAGTAAGCAGTTTTACTTTTATTCCAGAGGCTCACTACAGGAAACCAAATCATGGATAGGAAAATGCAAAAGAAGAAAGATTATCAAAGAGGGAAAATGTGATGAACTTCTGCAAAAAGCAGAGACTATTCTTTTAAAGTTGAATGCCTTTATCAAATTTGTTTCCAAATCAGCAAAACATAATCCAAAATAGCAGAGTATTCCTGATTAACCAATAAACTAATTAACCAATAAACTTACAAATACCATATCATCTCGAAAATTACATTGGAGGAAATCTTATCGGCCCATTAAGCGGTAAGTTTATTGATAATGTAAACCCGGCAACAGGAGAAATTTATGGACAAATCCCTGATAGCCGTGAAAAAGATATTGAAGCGGCTGTTCATGCAGCGCAAAAGGCTTTTCCATCATGGAGTGTTACATCGGTTGAAGCAAGATTTAAAATTCTCAATCGTATTGCAGAATTGATTGACGAAAACCTTAATGAATTGGCTTTGGCCGAAACCAATGACAATGGTAAACCACTTTGGTTAAGTAAGGAAGTGGACATTCCAAGGGCATCCGCAAATTTTAGATTCTTTGCAACTGGCATTATGCACTTTGCTACCGAGAGTCATAATATGGAAGACAAAGCGGTGAATTACACACTTCGTCAGCCGATTGGAATTGTTGGATGTATCTCTCCCTGGAACTTACCCTTATATTTATTTACCTGGAAAATTGCACCTGCACTGGCAGCAGGTAATTGTGTAATAGCAAAGCCCAGTGAAGTGACGCCGGTTACAGCTTTTCTTCTTTCTAAGATTTGTAAAGAAGCCGGCCTGCCGGATGGTGTGTTGAATATCATTCATGGCACAGGTTCGGGGGCTGGTGAAGCAATCGTTTCTCATCCTGCTATAAAAGCCATTTCATTTACGGGCAGTACCAAAGCCGGTGAAAGGATTGCAAGCATTGCTGCACCTAAGTTTAAAAAGCTGTCATTGGAATTAGGTGGCAAAAATCCCAATATTATTTTTGCTGATTGTGATTGGGAAAAAATGTTGTTCCATACCATTCGTTCTTCGTTTGGCAACCAGGGACAAATTTGTTTATGCGGCAGCCGGATTTTGATAGAAGAATCGGTATATGAAAAATTTAAAACAGATTTTGTTGCCTGGACAAAAAAACTGACAGTTGGCGACCCGTTGGAAGAAACTTCTAAACAAGGAGCTATTGTAAGCAAAGGTCATTATGAAAAAATAATACGTTGCATTGAAACAGCGAAGCAGGAAGGAGGAAAAATTTTATGCGGCGGCAATGGGATAAAAGTAGAAGGGAGATGTGTCAACGGATATTTTATTGAACCAACTATTATTGAAGGGTTAGATCAAAATTGTCAAACCAACCAGGAAGAAATTTTCGGCCCTGTAGTTACATTACAACCTTTTAAAAAAGAAGAAGAAGCATTACAATTAGCGAATGCCACGCAATATGGATTAGCTGCCACTATCTGGACACAGGATATTTCAAAAGGAAACCGGGTAGCAGCAAAAGTAGAAAGCGGTATCATCTGGATTAATTGCTGGCTGCTTCGGGATTTACGAACACCGTTCGGCGGATTAAAGAATAGTGGAGTGGGAAGGGAAGGTGGTTGGGAAGCCTTGCGGTTTTTTACTGAGGCGAAGAATGTTTGTATTCAATTATAAAATTAACCGCAGAGAAAGGAGGACACAAAGTTTACGCAGAGCATCTCTGCGAAAACTCATCTAACTCATGTTCTCTGCGGTAAAAAAATATGAGTAAAGAAATAGTAAATACTGAAAATGCATCCAAACCTCTCGGTGCATACCCTCATGCCAGAAAAGTGGGCAACCTACTTTTTCTTTCTGGCATTGGCCCAAGAAATCCAAAAGATAATTCTATTCCCGGCTTGGAATTAGATGCAGAGGGAAATATTGTGAAGTATGATATTGAAGCCGAATGTCATTCAGTATTTGCCAATATAAAAGCAGTATTGGAAGCCAGCGGCAGCAGTTGGGATAAAATAATTGATGTGACAGTGTTTCTGACAAACATGAAAAAAGATTTTCCAATCTATAATAAGATTTATGCAGACTATTTTACTTCTGTGCAGGCTTGCCGGACAACAGTGGAAGTAAAAAGTTTACCAACACCGATTGCGATTGAATTAAAAGTGATTGCTACTTTGGAAGGTTAATCAGTTTATTTGTTAATTGGTTGATGGGGAATACAATACTCCGGCAAATCAAGAAATCATTTACCCTTTCAGGTTCGTCCCAATAAACTAATAAACCAGTTAACCAATTAACTAATAAAATGAACTATCAAAATACTTTAGCATTTGCAAAAGAATCAGATGAAAAAGACCCACTGAAAAGTTTCCGGGAAAAATATTTCATTCCACAACATGAAGGAAAAGATTGTATCTATTTCACAGGAAACTCTCTTGGCTTGCAGGCCAAAACAACTTCAAAATATGTACAGCAGGAATTAGACGACTGGGCAAGGCTCGGAGTGGAGGGGCATTTTCAGGCTAAAAACCCTTGGATGCCCTATCATGAAATTTTTCCGACGAAATTATCAAAAATTGTGGGCTGTAAAGATAATGAAGTGGTGGTGATGAACCAGCTTACAGTGAATTTGCATTTGTTGATGGTTACATTTTACCGGCCTTCGAAGCAACGTTATAAAATCGTTTGCGAAGCAAAAGCATTTCCTTCCGACCAGTATGCTTTTGAGACACAAGCGGCATATCATGGTTTTACTGTTGCTGATGCGGTTATTGAAATTTCACCAAGAGAAGGTGAACATACATTGCGAACAGAAGATATTCTGTCAACAATTCAGCAACATGGTGATAGTGTAGCTGTTGTTTTGTTTGGTGGTGTAAACTATTACACCGGGCAATTGTTCGATATGAAGGCCATAACTGATACTGCTCATGAAGTAGGTGCTTATGCCGGATTTGATCTGGCACATGCAGCAGGAAATGCGGAATTACATCTGCATGATTGGAATGTTGACTTTGCCTGTTGGTGTTCGTATAAATATTTGAATAGTGGCCCAGGTGGTGTAGCCGGAGTATATATAAATGAGAAGCATGTGGCAAATAAAGATTTACCAAGATTTGCCGGTTGGTGGGGCTATAAAAAAGAAACCCGGTTTAAAATGGAAAAAGGCTTTGAACCCATACCAACAGCAGAAGGCTGGCAATTGAGCAATGCTCCTGTTTTATCAATGGCTGCACATAAGGCTTCACTAGATATATTTGAAGAAGCCGGAATGGAAAACTTGCATAAAAAAAGAAATTTATTAGCTGGTTATCTTCATTTTGTTCTAAATGATATCAACAGTAAGCAAAGCGAAAAAATGTTAGAAATAATTACTCCTTCGAATGAAAAGGAGAGAGGTTGCCAGGTTTCAATGTTAATGCTTAAAGACGGGAAGAAAATTTTTGATGAATTAGCAAAGCAAGGGGTAATTGCTGATTGGCGGGAACCGAATGTAATTCGAATTGCTCCTGTGCCGTTGTATAATTCGTTTGAAGATGTGTGGCGATTTTGTTCATTAGTTAATCAGTTAATTAGTAAATACTAGGGAAGCCTTCATAAATTGAAGACCTTTAGAATAGCAGGTTCATCCCAATTAACTAATAAACAAATTAACCAATAAACGTTTTAATGAAGAAAACCATTACAATAATCGGAGCAGGTTTAGTCGGGTCATTACTTTCTATTTACTTATCTAAAAGAGGATATAAAGTGAAAGTTTTTGAACGACGTGGCGATATGCGGATGGAAAAGATGTCTGCCGGACGTTCTATCAACCTGGCATTGAGTGACAGGGGCTTGCTGGCACTAGACAAAGTTGGCTTATCAGAAGAAATAAAACAGATTGCTATTCCGATGCATGGCCGCCAGATTCATAACTTGGATGGCTCAGCAGCTTTTCAGCCTTATGGTAAAGAAGGACAATACATCAACTCGGTTTCAAGGGCTACGCTGAATATGAAACTGATGGATTTGGCAGAGCAACATGGAGCAGAAATTTATTTCAATTATAAATGCTCGTCTATTGACTGGAAGAAAAACCAAATCAGTTTAGAACTTCCTGACTCGAAACTCGAAACTCATAACTCAGAACTCATCTTCGGTTCCGATGGTGCTTTCTCCGCCGCCCGTTTGCAACACCAACTTCAGCATGACAAGTTTGATTATAGCCAGTATTATATTGACTGTGGTTATAAAGAACTAACTATTCCTGCGACTGCTTCTGGTGATCCGATAGCTATCGGATTTGCTATGGAAGTAAATGCCCTGCATATCTGGCCTAGAAAAGATTATATGCTGATTGCTTTGCCAAATTTAGATAAAACATTTACCTGCACTTTATTTTTTCCGTTTGAAGGTGAAGCATCGTTTTCTAATCTGATTACAGAAGAAAAAGTAAAAGAATTTTTTCAAAAAAATTTCCCCGATGCTGTGCCGTTGATGCCTGACTATGTGAACGAGTTTTTTAATAACCCCACTTCTTCATTGGTAACAGTAAAATGCTTTCCGTGGATACGGGAAGATAAGTTTGCCCTGATTGGAGATGCCGCCCATGCCATTGTTCCTTTCTTCGGGCAAGGCATGAACTGCGGTTTTGAAGATTGCCGCATATTGGATGAGATGATTGAAAAGAATGGTGATGATTGGAAAACTATTTTGAAGGAATACCAATCGCTTCGCAAGGTGGATGCAGATGCTATTGCAGATTTAGCAGTAAATAATTTTACAGAAATGCGGGACAAGACTGCCGACCCCAAATTTTTATTGCAAAAGAAAATAGAAGCAAGATTGCATGAAAAATATCCTGACAAATGGATACCGGCTTACTCACAGGTTACGTTTAGTCCACATATCCGCTACAGCGAAGCACTGCAAAGAGGCCTGCAGCAAGAAGCGATAATGCAGGAAGTGATGGCAATGGACCGAATTGAAGAAAAGTGGGAAAGTCTTGAAATTGAAAATGTCATTCTTGGTAAGTTAATTGGTTAATTAGTTTATTGGTTAATTGGGTTCGTGATATGGAAACAGTCATTACAAACTGTAAGACTTTTGTATTCCCTAATAAACAAATTAACCGATTAACTAATTAACTTCGCAGTCATGACCCGCCAACAACTTGTTGATCAGATTCACCAAAAGAAATCTTACCTCTGTGTTGGTTTAGATACCGACATTGCTAAAATCCCCAAACACCTTTTATCAGAGCCAGACCCGGTTTTTACTTTTAATAAAGCAATTATTGATAGTACGAATGATTTATG
>JBKJIX010000222.1:0-11724 GCA_046598205.1 Chitinophagaceae bacterium | reverse complement strand
ATACCTAATATCTTTGCTGCTTCGGTAGCAAATTGAAGATTTGCTTTTGCTGCTGCATTGGTGAAAGCATTGTTGTCAACATTCTCGGCCCACTCATCAGCAGCTACTACATTTTTAATATCATATTTACCGGGGCCATTTCTTTCTACCCGGCTTACCCAAAAATCTGCTGTAGCTGATAAAATTGGAAACCCTTTTTCTTTCAGCCAGTTTTTATCCTGCGTTACACAATAATAATTCCAGGCAGCAATACCAACACATCCTGTAATATGATGTTCGAATGGTCCGCTTAATGCCCACACCGGCGTTTCCTCCACACCACTCTCTGCACTTTCCCAGGGATACATGGCACCTTTAAATCCTTTGCTGAAAGCATTTCGTTTAGCTGCTTCCAATCGTTGGTAACGATATTCTATCATACTTTTTGCCAGCCCGGGGTGTAATACAAGTATGGCCGGGTACATCCATAGTTCTGTATCCCAGAACACATGGCCGTTGTAACCCAAACCACTTAATCCCATTGGGGATGGAGATAAAGCAGTTCCTTCTCTTGTAAAAGAATATAAATGATACAGCATACTGTGTACATCCTGCTGGCTTTGTGCATCACCTTCTATAACGATGTCGCTTTTCCATAATTCATCCCATGCTTTGTTATGAAAATTAAGCAGGCGATCCCGTCCTTCTAATTTAGCATAGATAGTCAACCGTTCTGCTTCATTCAATGGATCATCATGATGGGCAGAAGTAATGGAGGAACCGGCTATGGAATAACGATAGGTTTCCCCGGCTTTTAGTTGACGGCTGAATTTCATCAGGTGCATATTGTTATCCCACATTTCATGTATCACCCTTGGCTCCTGTCCATGATGTTCAGGAAATAAAAAAGTATTGGAAGCACACATCAGCAATTTTCCGGTTGGGCTTTTAGCAGATGAAGTGAGTAAACTGATGACAACATGCGGCCTGTCAATTTCATTATAATAATTCTGAACATCTTTCAGTGCATCCGGGGCTTCCATCACACTGCTGCTGTTTATAGTCATATCTTTTTTTGCAGTAACGGTAATATCCATCAATACAGTAAACGGAAGCTGACGCAATGAATAATAAGTATAAGAGACAGTGGCTTTATCACCATAGTCAAATGAAGTGGTGAAACTGGCATGTTGCATATCCAGTTCCTGTTTCAGGTTGCTTGCAGTTTTGCCATCCATTCTTTTGCCATCAATATCCAATGTGGCGTTTAATAAATTAAAACTGCGCAAAAAATTACTTACTCTTCCACGGCCATATAAATCATAAGCACCAGCCAGCACCACATCTTTTATTTTGAAAGGTTCGGGCGCAGACACTATTCCGATCATACCGTTTGCTACCGTGATGCCGTAATAATTGGAAGGGTCAATTTTAGTGGCGGTAATTTTCCAGGGGTCGGGTTGGGCAGCGACTTGAAACGATGCACACATTAATATAAATACAAAAAATCTTTGAAGTACCATGACAGCAGGTTTCGTTAGTAATTGATACTAAAGTTCATACATAAGGATCAGTATTACAAACCCCAAACGATTGCAGTTGATAATTTAATCCTGTTCGTAGTCGTTGCAGGATTATAACTCAGGCTAAAATCTTAGGGGAAAAAATAAAAATTTGGCAAAGTTGAAAACTTAGCTATATTGCGTAATCGATTGCACAATGAATTACAAAACCACGATATCGGATATTGCTAAAGAATTAAATACAACTGCTGCAACAGTTTCCCGTGCATTAAGCAATCATCCCCGTATCAGCGAGGAAACAAAAAATTTAGTTAACCTCACTGCAACAAAACTGAATTATAACAGAAATAGGGTCGCTTCTTCTCTTCGCCTGGGTAAAACGCATTTGATAGGCGTTATAATCCCGAGTGCAGAAATTAATTTCTTTGGATCGGTGGTGCACGGCATAGAAAGCATTGCCAATTTAAATGGATACAATGTAATGTTATATCAATCCACCGAATCAGGGGAGAATGAACAAAAGGGTATTGAAACCTTTTTGTCTGCAAGGGTTGATGGCATTCTTGTTTCACTGGCAAAAGGCACTGTTGATTACTCACATTTTGAAAAACTAAAAAAAAGAAACGTTCCTGTTGTATTGTTTGATAGGTCTAAGGATGACCTTGGCATTAACTCAGTAGAGATTAATGATTATAAAGGCGCATATATGGCCACAGAACATCTTATCAGTAATGGATACAAAAGAATTGCCCATATAACAGGACCCATACATCTTAAAAATTTTTTTGAAAGAATAAGAGGATATAAGGATGCTTTGCGGGCAAATAATATGGAGGTTGATGAATCATATATTTTTAAAGGAAATGTTTCTATAGAATCCGGAAGAGAAGGTGCCCGTCATTTTTTGTCATTGCCCAATCCTCCTGATGCAATTTTTGCCACTGAAGATTTTACTGCCCTGGGGGTAATCAAAGAATTAAAAGAACGGGGTATTAAAGTTCCGGCTGAATTTGGAATAGTTGGCTTTGCTAATGAATCATTTGGGGAGCACATTACCCCAACCCTTTCCTCGGTAGACCAACAAACAATACTAATGGGAGAATCGGCACTTAACCTGCTTATCGGTCTGATAGAAAAAAAGGAAGCCATAAGCGAACTAAAAAGAATAGTGCTTGAGCCGATCCTTATCCCCCGTGATTCTTCTAACCGGAATGGGTAGAAACCTGATTTTTTACGTTTTGAATTGAAACTTAATGAATTGCTAAAGAAGCCAAAACAAGCCTGAATAAAATAATAATATGGTGCCTTTGAACTGAAAATAAAATTTGGCAAAAGTTAAAATTGTATTAACATTGTGTGTTTAATACACATTTGAATGTGTCTTTTGTACATAGTGTATGTTTTAAAATTGATTGCTTAACTCTTAATGATTGCTTATGTCCTTCAAAAAATTAATTAAGGCCGCTGGTCTTATTATGCTGGTACTTGTATCACAGGTATCATTTGCACAAACAAAAGTGGTTTCAGGAAAGGTTACAGATTTAAAAGATGGGTCAGGTATTTCCGGTGCATCTGTTGCTGCAAAGGGCAGCCGCAGTGGTACACAAACCGGAGTTGATGGCTCATTCAGTTTGTCTGTTGATAATGCTGTAAAAACCCTTGTCGTTTCCTTTGTTGGCTTCACTTCACAGGAAATATCTATTGATGGAAAAACAACAATTGAAGTTTCTCTTGTTGTAAACAACCAGAACCTGAGTGAAGTAGTAGTTACCGGTTATGGTAGTGTAAGAAGAAAAGATCTTACGGGGTCTATTACAACCATCGGAACAAAAGATTTTGTAAAAGGCCCGCTGACTTCACCGGAACAACTAATCAATGGGAAAGTGGCTGGTGTACAAATTACTACTGGCGGTGGTGCACCGGGTGCCGGTAGCCGTATCAGGGTAAGAGGTACATCTTCTCTTTCAGGAAGTAATGACCCACTTATTATAATAGATGGTGTTCCTGTAGATCAGCAAAGCGGTATTTCAGGTGCTGCAAACCCCCTTGCATTAATTAACCCAAATGATATTGAAACATTCAATATACTTAAAGATGCATCTGCAACTGCTATCTATGGTAACAGGGCAACTAACGGTGTTATAATTATAACAACCAAAAAAGGTAAATCAGGAAAATTGAAAATTTCATTCAGTACATTAAACTCACTTTCAATGGTGGGTGATAAAGTGGATGTATTAACAGCGGATGAATTTAAAGGTGTAGTAAATGGCAAAGGAAATGCAGCTCAAAAAGCCCGGTTAGGATCAGCAAATACCAATTGGCAGGATTTGATATATCAAACTGCTTTCATGACTGATAATAATATTGCATTGACCGGTGGTATCGAAAAATTGCCCTATCGTTTATCCCTTGGTTATTTAAACCAGGATGGTATTCTAAAAAATGGTAACCTGAGCAGAGTGTCAACAGCTCTGAACCTTAATCCCAAATTATTAAACAACTCATTAAAAGTTGATTTGAACTTTAAAGCAGCGTTTACTAAAAATGTATTTGCAAATGAAGGTGCAATTGGCGGGGCTGCATTTTTTGATCCTACGCAAATGGTAAATCGCAATGACAACCGCTTTGGTGGTTATTGGGAGTGGTTAGCCAACAATAATCAACCTGATGGATTGGCACCAAAGAATCCCATAGGGCAGCTTAATCTGAGAGAAGATAAAAGTAATGTAACAAGAATAATTACCAATATACAGTTGGATTATACATTACCATTCCTTAAAGCTCTCCGGGCTAATCTTAATGTTGGGTATGATTATTCAAAAGGAGAAGGAACCGTTTATATCCCAGATTCTGCGGCCATGACTTATATCCGTGGCGGTGTAAATAATCAGTACGAACAAACTAAAAAGAATAAAATTTTTGAATTCTATCTGAATTATGTAAAAGATATCAAGTCAATCAAAAGCCGTATAGATGTAATGGCCGGTCATGGTTACCAGGATTTTATACGTCAAAGCCCTAACTTCTCCGACAACAGAGCCAATGGAACTGTTTTTGCTCCTGCCGCACCATTCCCTTTTGAAACACAGAACACATTGGTGTCTTTCTTTGGAAGAGTGAATTTCTCAGTTAACAACAAATACCTTTTTACAGCAAGCTATCGCCGTGATGGTTCATCCCGTTTTAGTCCAGATAATCGCTGGGGTGGATTTCCCTCTGCTGCTTTTGCATGGAATGTAGCTGAGGAATCTTTTTTGAAGGGCAGTAAATTATTTTCTTCCTTAAAATTAAGATTAGGGTATGGTGAAACAGGCCAGCAGGAAATTGGTAATGACTATGCTTATATTGCTAACTACACCTTAGGAACACAAACAGCCCAATATCAGTTTGGTAGTCAATTTTACCAGGTAAACAGGCCGGTAGGATACGATGAAAACATTAAATGGGAAACAACCAGCACAACCAATGTGGGAATAGATTTCGGATTTTTTAATGGCAGAATAAACGGTAGCATTGATTATTATAATAAAGAAACGGAAGATTTGCTAAGCTTTATTGATGTTCCGGCAGGTACAAATTTCACCAATAGAATTTTTACTAACGTTGGTGATATGAATAATAAAGGTGTTGAGTTTGCGCTGAACTCAAACATTTTGAAGAAAAAGAAATTGACATGGGACCTTGGTTTCAACATTACATATAACAAGAATGAAATTACAAGGCTTACCCAAATTGATGACCCAAAATTTATTGGGGTAGCAACTGGCGGCATTTCTGGTGGTGTTGGTAATACTATCCAGATTCATTCAGTCGGCTATCAGCCTAATTCATTCTTTGTATTAAAGCAGGTATATGATGATAAAGGCAAAGCCATTGAAGGCCTTTATGTAGATCAGAATGGAGATGGTATTGTAAATAACCTGGACTATTACAGATACAAATCAGCAGAACCATTGTGGATGGTTGGTTTCACTACATCAGTGGGCTATGGTAACTGGAATTTCTCTACTGTATTAAGAAGTAATCTTGGACAATACATGTACAACAATGTTTTTTCCGGCAACGGAACTTTTCAGCCTAGTTCGGTGTCGTTTCTCAGGAATGTTCACCGTAATTATTTAGAAACAGGGTTTGCTAACAGCCAGTATTTCTCTGACTATTACATGGAAAATGCTTCTTTCCTGCGCATGGATAACTTCACCGTTTCCTACGATTTTGGAAAAGTATTTAACAATAAAGCCAACCTGAGGGGAACAGCCAACGTTCAGAATGTATTCGTGGTATCTAAGTACCGTGGGTTAGATCCTGAAATTGCCGGTGGTATTGATAATAATTTCTATCCCCGCCCAAGAGTGTTTTCTTTAGGTTTCAATCTTGACTTATAATAATAACGTATTTGTAAAAAATAAAATGCTTTGCAAAATGAGAAACAAAATTTTAAATCAACTCGGAGTAATGGCAACAGTTGCCCTGTTGCTGGCTTCTTGCACCAAAGACCTTGACAGGCAGCCAAAGTATGGTAACACAGCCGCTTCATTGTATGTAAACCTAGCTGGTTACAAATCAGTATTGGCTAAAACCTATGCAGGTCTTACACTTACCGGTAATAGCGGTCCTGACGGACAAGGCGATATTGCTGGTATTGATGAAGGCTTCTCCAGCTATATCCGCCAGTACTGGTCTGCACAGGAATTATCAACGGATGAAGCAGTAATTGGATGGAACGATGCAACCATCAAAGATTTTCATAACCTGTCATGGAGTTCTGCAGATGTATTTGTCAGGGCTTTATATAGCAGGATCTATTTTCAGATTACACTTTGCAATGAGTTTATCAGGGAAAGTGCTCCTTCTAAACTTAGCGAAAGAGGTATTTCAGGTGCTGATGCAACTGAGATAGGCTACATGAATGCAGAAGCAAGATTTTTAAGAGCATTAAGTTATTATCATGCATTGGATTTATTTGGTAATGTTCCTTTTGTTACCGAAGCAGATAATGTAGGAGCATTTTTACCCAAACAGATTTCAAGAGCAAACTTGTTCACTTACATTGAAACTGAATTAAAAGCTATAGAAACACAGTTGAAAGATGCTAGAACAAATGAATATGGCCGGGCAGATAAAGCGGCAGCATGGGCCTTGCTATCAAGATTATACCTGAATGCTGAAGTATATACAGGTACAGCTAAAAACACTGATTGTATTACTTATTGCAATAAGGTCACGGCGATTGCAGGGTATTCTTTAATAAGTAATTATAGAAACCTGTTCCTTGCCGATAACAACGTTACTTCTACCAATGAATTTATTTTTGCAGTGAACTTTGATGGTAATAAAGGCAGGACCTGGGGTGGAACTACTTTCCTGGTACATGCGCCAATAGTTGGTTCTATGCAGGCAGGTGATCATGGTGTTGATTTTGGATGGGGTGGTATACGTACAACCAAGCAATTTGTACAAAAATTTCCTAACCCTACTGAAGACAAAAGGTCTAACTTTTATACAACTGGTCAAAACCTCGAGATCAGCGATATCTCCAGTGCAACAGACGGGTATGCTATGATAAAATTCAGAAACAAAACTTCAACAGGTGCCAATGGTTCTAATCTAACATGGGTAGATACTGATTTTCCTTTTTTCCGCCTCGCTGAAATTTATCTGAACTATGCTGAGGCAGTCTTGAGAGGTGGAACAGGCGGCAGCACTGCAACTGCATTAACGTATATTAATAACCTTCGCCAAAGGGCATACGGAAATACATCAGGGAATATACTTGCATCACAATTAACTGTTCCTTTCATGATTGATGAAAGAGCAAGAGAGTTATACTGGGAAGGGGTTCGTCGTACAGATTTAATCAGGTTCGGACAGTTTACAGAAGCAACTTATCTCTGGGCATGGAAAGGTGGTGTAGCCAACGGACAAGGTGTAAGTAACAACCGTAAAATATATCCTATCCCATCTGCTGACCTGGTGGCTAATCCTAACCTGGTGCAGAACACAGGATATTAATAAAGTATAAAAACAGAACATAACTTAGTACAATAAAATTTTAAAATTATGAAAGCAACATTTAGAAGTTCACTCTTGCTTTTGATTGCTTCTGCCACTTTTTTCACTTCTTGTAAAAAGGATGAAGTACAGGCTGTTTTAACACCCAGCGGAAGTGTAACATTAGCAAGCACAGCTACTACCCTTGTTCTTGTACAGGCTAATGCAGCAACAGCGGCCTCTTCTTTTACATGGGATAAAGCAAAATTTGGCTATGCCGCAGGTATAACCTACACATTGGAATTTTGTAAAGGTGGAACCAATTTTGCAACAGCCACCAGTACCAGTATAAACATGGCAACGGCTTTGTCAAAAGCATTTACCGTAGGCGAGTTCAATGCGAAGATGCAGGATATTATTCCTTATGGTTCTGCCCAGCAGGTACAGGCAAGGATTAAGGCTGATGTTGGATCAGGCGTAGCTCCTATCTATTCAAATGTGTTAGCATTGACGGTTACTTCCTACAGGGATATAGTTAATTACAGCTTTCCAAAGGCTCTTTGGATTGCAGGTAATTTTCAGGGATGGTCTCCTTCAACAGCACCAAAGATTGTTGACAAATTTGCCACCGGTACAACAGGTAGCGGTTATGATGGATACATAAACTTTACCAATGCAACTCCAGAATTTAAAATAGTAAAAGGACCAGACTGGTCGTTTGGAGATTTTGGAGCCAGTAGTAGCACTGTTTTGACAAATGGGGGATCAAACCTTACTCTTTCTAACGGAGCTGGTGTATATCGCCTTACTGCAAGCACTTCAGGTATGACATGGTCAGCCACAAAAATAACTACCTGGGGAATTATTGGTAGCGCCACACCGGGTGATTGGGGGGCAAGCACACCAATGACTTTTAATGCCGCTGATGGAACATGGACTATTACTGTAAATCTTACCGGCGGTGCTGGTAAAGAAATGAAGTTCAGAGCCAATAACGACTGGGGTATCAATTTTGGAGATAATAATCCGGCAGATAATAAACCAGAATATGGAGGGGATAATATTAAGATTGCTGCAACCGGTAACTATACTATTACTCTTGATATTGGTATAGCAGGTAACTATAGCTACACAATCAGAAGAAACTAAAGAGATGTTTCAATAAAGTGAAAATCAGGCGGCTGTCAATAAAAAGATAGCCGCTTTTTTTTTATATGTATATACTGTAAAATGATAAGGATAAAAAAGAACCTGCTGGTATTAATTTTTTGCTGTCTTATTGCCTGCAATAAATCAAATTCCAATAATGGGGGCACTGTTACACCGCCGCCGCCAACACCTTCCAATTTTGCAAAAGGTGCAGATGTAAGCTGGCTTACGCAAATGGAATCTTCCGGCAGAACTTTTCTCAACAGTAGCGGTACAGTCCAGGACTGCTTTCAGATATTGAAAAACTTAGGAATGAATTCAATCAGGCTAAGGGTATGGGTAGACCCGGCAGGTGGTTGGAATAATACTGCCGATTTATTGGCCAAAGCTCTTCGGGTCAAAGCACTTGGTATGAGAATCATGATTGATTTTCATTACAGTGATTCATGGGCCGACCCTGGTCAGCAGAATAAACCAGCCGCATGGGCCGCACAGGATTTTGCTACGTTGCAAACGTCAGTTTATAATCACACTTTTAATGTGCTCACTACTTTAAAAACCAATGGCATAATACCGGAATGGGTACAGGTAGGCAATGAAACAAATGACGGCATGCTATGGCCTACCGGAAAAGCCTCCACTAATATGGCAAATTTTGCGGCGTTGGTAAATAGAGGTTACGATGCAGTAAAAGCAGTTGATGCTTCAATAAAAGTAATCATACAAATCTCCAATGGATTTGATAATAGCTTATTCCGCTGGATTTTTGACGGCTTAAAAAACAATGGCGGCAAATGGGATATTATCGGAATGTCTTTGTATCCAACTGCTACCAACTGGGCAACATTGAATACGCAGTGTCTTACAAATATGAATGATATGGTGGCACGGTATGATAAACAGGTGATGATTTGCGAGGTGGGTATGAGCTGGGACCAGGTTGCTGCTTCTAATTCATTTCTTACTGACCTTATCAGCAAAGTAAAATCTGTTTCTGGTAGTAAGGGGCTTGGCGTATTTTATTGGGAGCCGCAGAGCTATGGTAGCTGGCAGGGATATACTAAGGGTGCTTTTGATAACAGCGGAAAACCGACGGCTGCACTGAATGCTTTTAATTAGTCATTAACTGTATTTATATTCTTCACTTTTATATCTTGCTTGTATGAAATTAACTGGATTTTTATCAGCGGCATTACTGTGCCTGTCATTATCTGCTTCCGCACAACGACAAAAAATAAATTTTGACAGTGACTGGAAATTTCATTTTGGTCATGCGGCTAATGCAGAGAAAGATTTTAATTATACGATTGCCAATATATTCTCCAAGTCCGGGGCAGCAGCCAAAACAGCAATTGACCCAAAGCTGGATGACAGTAAATGGAGAAAATTAGACTTGCCGCATGATTGGGCTGTTGAGCTTCCGTTTGTGTACAAAGATAATTTTGATGTGATGGCTCATGGTTATAAACCAGTGGGTGGTTTGTTTCCTGAAACAAGTATTGGTTGGTACCGCAAACATTTTATGGTTGCTAAAGCCGATTCAGGCCAGCGGTTTCAATTACAGTTTGATGGAATTTTTCGTGATGCGAATATTTGGGTGAATGGTTTTTTTCTAGGTAACAATAAAAGTGGTTACGTTGGCGAGAGCTATGATATAACTGACTATATAAATTTTGGAAGAGACAATGTGGTGGTTGTAAGAGCCGATGCCACACAATATGAAGGATGGTTTTATGAAGGTGCTGGCATCTATCGGCATGTATGGTTGAATAAATTTAGTAATCTGCATATCGAAACCGATGGAGTTTTTGTTTATACAGATTTGAAAGCAGATGTAGCTACTGTTTCCGTTGAAACATCGGTGACGAATAAAGGAATGACCGCTACTAATTGCACTGTTCATACTTATATAACAGACAGGAATGGAAAAAAATTAGTTCAGGTAAAAGAGCAACCACTTTCTCTTGCAGTAAACGGACTGGCTACTGCAAAGCATACTGCTGTTATAGCTGGTGCAAGACGTTGGACATTGGAAGACCCTTATTTATACAGAGTAGTATCTGTAGTCAAACAGAATGGAAAAGTAGTTGATAGTATTAAGCAACGCTTTGGTATCCGTAGTATTGATATTAAGCCCAATGGAGTTTTCCTAAATGACAAACATATAAAACTGCACGGCGTAAATAATCACCAGGACCATGCCGGTGTAGGCAGTGCCTTGCCAGATTACTTACAGTATTATCGCATCCGCCTGTTGAAAAATATGGGAGTGAATGCTTATCGTACCAGCCATAATGCACCAACACCTGAATTGCTGGATGCTTGTGATAGTTTGGGAATGCTGGTAATGGATGAGCAGCGGTTGCTCAATAGTAGTCCTGAATATATGAACCAGTTTGAACGGTTGATTAAAAGAGACCGTAGCAGGGCTTCTGTTTTTATGTGGTCCATCGGAAATGAAGAAGGCTGGATACATACCAACAGTGTTGGCAAAAGAATAGCACAAACATTTATAGCCAAACAAAAAGAACTCGACCCTACAAGAACTTGTACGTATGCTGCTGATGTGGCCAATGTATATAATGGTATCAACGAAGTAATTCCTGTTCGTAGTTTTAATTACCGGCAATTTGCGGTGGCCGATTATCACCGGGACCATCCCACTCAGCCAATCATTGGAACAGAAATGGGAAGTACGGTAACTACAAGAGGCGAATACGAAAAAGATACAGTAAGAGGCTATGTGCCGGATCAGGATATCACTGCTCCGTGGTGGGCCAGTAAAGCAGAAGACTGGTGGACTCTGGCTGCGGATAAAGACTTCTGGTTGGGTGGTTTTGTGTGGACAGGTATGGATTACCGGGGAGAACCAACACCTTATCAATGGCCGAATATCAATTCTCATTTCGGTATCATGGATATGTGTGGGTTTCCAAAAAATATTTATTATTACTATCAAAGTTGGTGGACAGATAAAGATGTGTTGCATATTTCCCCTCATTGGAACTTTAGGGAAAAGCAAGCAGGCTGGAATAAACCTGTTGGGGATTCAATAGTCGTTTGGGTAAATACCAATGCA
>JBKJIX010000066.1:0-8602 GCA_046598205.1 Chitinophagaceae bacterium | reverse complement strand
AAAAACTAATCCTTCGCAATCTTCTTATAACTTGTCACAATACCCCGTATCAGCGAAGAACTAAAGCCCTGGTGTTCCATTTCATTTAACCCGGCAATGGTACAGCCCTTTGGTGTAGTTACTTTGTCAATCTCTTGTTCTGGATGAGTTTTCTTTTGCAGTAATAATTCAGCGGCACCTTTTACAGTTTGAGCTGCAATCAAAGAAGCGGTAATAGCATCAAATCCAATTTCAATACCGCCCTGAATATTTGCCCGGATGTATCGCATAGCATAGGCTGTACCACAGGCACCTAATATGGTAGCAGCATCCATAAGTTTTTCGTCAATCATTACAGTTTTACCTAGTTGCTCAAACAACTCCTGAATATAATTCATCTGAGATGCTGAAGCACCTGAATGGGCAAGGCAGGTCATGCTTTGCTGTATAGCAATAGCCGTATTCGGCATAGCCCTTATAACAGGCACCGGCTTTCCTATAGCTGCCTGTAGTTGTTCTATCCATGCACCAGTAACAACTGATACCACTACATGCTTCTTAGGGTTGAAAACAGCTTTCAATTCTTTAATAATCTCTGCATAATTATACGGCTTCACCGCCAGGATAATTATTTCACTATCCCGTACAGCTTTTTTATTATCACTGTGTACCATGCAGCCCCTTTCCGCAAAACGACTCAATGATACAAGGTTACGCCGGGTAATAGTTATTTCTACAGGGCGGCTGAATTCGCTTTGTATCAATCCATCTGCGATAGCTGCTCCCAGGTTACCACCACCGATTATTGCAATTTTCCTGCTCATATTATCAATTTTTGTAAAGATAAGAATGCAGCCGCATACTGTTTGTTGAACGATTGATAAGCTATCAATACCTAAAGTTGGACAGTAATAAAAAAATAATTTTTTACATCAATCCGGAAACAATTTGAATCCGTATGTGTTCTTTATTCAACTAAAACCAAAAAATATATTTATGCAAAAGAACCGTTTTTCTCTGTTGGTAGCTGCGGCTTTTACAACAGCAACATTTATGGCTTGTAACAACGAAGCTAAAGGAGACAAGGAAACTAAAATGGAAGACACTACTACTACCACCAAGATGGAAGAAATGAAACCTGCTGAAGAGGCGGGAGTAATGGTAGGTGGTGCTAATATGGTGCCGTCAAAAGATATTGTAGATAATGCTGCCGGTTCAGCAGACCATACTACATTAGTTGCGGCTGTAAAAGCTGCCAGCCTGGTAGAAACATTAAAAAGTGCCGGACCTTTTACAGTGTTTGCACCAACAAATGCTGCTTTTGCTGCTTTACCAGCCGGTACAGTAGATAACCTGCTGAAACCAGAAAACAAAGCTACTCTTGCAAAGATTCTTACTTACCATGTAGTAGCTGGTGCTTTAAAATCAACTGATCTAAAAGACGGTCAGAAATTAAAAACAGTACAGGGCGAAGAACTGATGGTTCATTACAAAGACAATAAATGGATGATACATGATGCTAAGGGTGGTATGGCCAATATTACTATTGCTGATGTTATCTCCAGCAATGGAGTTACTTATGTAATTGATGCAGTTTTGATGCCAAAGAAATAAATATTTTTTTCATTCCAGTTGTGAATATTTCAGCAGCAGAAGGGGTAACGAAAGTTGCTCCTTTTTTTTGCTTGTTAGCTCACACCTCACCCCTATTATTACTCCGGTGTTTGTAAACCCCGATTCCCTCTCCTTGAGGAGAGGGCGGGCAGAAACTCTGATTTAGTTGAATTGCAAAGGGTGAGGCCTTAATAATACTCTTTCTTGAGCAGGTAATTTTTTACATAATCTTCAACCCCATCTTCCAAAGAAAAAAAAGGATTTGTATAGCCAGCTTCTTGCAGTTTATTCATATCTGCTTCGGTAAAGTATTGATACTTATCCCGGATATCCTCTGGCATATCAATGTATTCGATAACAGGCTTTTTATCCATACTGGCGAAAGTGGCTTTCACCAAGTCTTCAAATGTTCTTGCCTTACCTGTTCCAAGATTATACAATCCAGAGTTGACAGCTTTTTGAAAGGTGTTAACTCTATCCATAAACCAATAGCAAATATTGGCTACATCTTCTACATATACAAAATCCCTTAGCTGTTGGCCATCCTTAAATTCGGACCTATGAGATTTAAACAATTTTACTTTTCCTGTCGACCTTATCTGATTATAAGAATGAAATATTACACTGGCCATTCTTTCTTTGTGATATTCGTTCGGGCCATACACATTGAAAAATTTTAATCCTGACCAGAATGGTGGACTCTTGTCATGGTTCGTGTCGACACGAACCATTGCAAGAGCCCATTTATCAAATTCATTTTTAGAAACTCCGTAAGGATTTAGGGGCTGTAGTTTATCTAAAATATCATGACTGTCTTTATAACCAAATTCGCCGCTGCCATACGTAGCGGCAGAAGATGCATAGACCAGTGGAATATTTTTCGCCGTACAGTAGTTCCAGATATTTTTTGAATACTCGACATTTAATTTTTCATGGATGGAATAATCAAATTCTGTGGTATCTGTTCTGGCGCCGAGATGAAAAACAAATTCTATTTTTGGATTAGCCACTCTAAGCCATTCAAATAACTCCTCCCGTTCGATCTTAGTTATAAATTTTTTCCCATCAAAGTTGAACCATTTGTCCTCGTCACTAAAATCATCCACAATGATGATTTTGTTATACCCTTGCTTATTCAAATAACCGAGCATATAGCTACCGATAAAACCTGCTGCACCGGTAAGCAGTATAAAAGAATTTTTATTCATTATATAGAACTCAATGCAGAGCCAGCTTCTTCTTTTGATAAATAATTTTCAATAGCAGTATCATACTTCTCTTTCCACTCTTCAATTTGCCCCCATTCCATTCCATCTATTTCAACAGAACCGGCTGTTACTATTCCCAATTCTTCAAACGGATGATTGCCCAACATTTTTTTAAATTCAACTATTTTGTCTGCTTTTATGGTCACTACTACCCTGCTTTGTCTTTCGCCAAACCATTGTGCATCCTTCCTTATATTGTAATCAGCAGCCACCACATCAAAGCCAAGATGGCGGTGAAAGCCAGATTCCAATAGGGTAACAAACAAACCACCTTCGCTTACATCATGTGCCGATTCGATAATATTATTTTTTATTAGCTCAGCTACTTTCTGTTGCAATACAAATTCATCTTCCAATTCAAATTGTGGGGCCGGAGAAAATTCCACTCCGCAAATCTTATTCAGGTATTGAGAAGAATTAATATCATTGGTTGATTTACCTATCAATACAATCACATCTCCTTCTTCTTTAAAATCCAATGTCATTTTATTGGCAATGTCTTCCAGTAACCCTACCATACCGATTGTTGGAGTAGGATACACCGGGCCATCAGGATTCTGATTATAAAAACTAACATTCCCGCCTGTAACAGGTGTATCAAATTTGCGACAGGCTTCTCCCATTCCTTTGATGGCATGCACAAATTGAAAATATACTTCCGGGTCGTAAGGATTACCAAAGTTCAGACAGTTAGTAACGCCGAGTGGTAAGCCACCACTGCAAACAATATTCCTTGCCGCTTCACTCACAGCAATCATTGTTCCTTTATATGGATCAGCAAAAACATAGTGGCTGTTGCAATCTGTGGTAACGGCTAATGCTTTCGTTGTTCCTTTTACAATTACTAATGGTGCATCGGTTGGCGCATTGGTAGAAGTGTTATTAGTGCCAACCATGCTATCGTATTGATCATATATCCATCTTTTTGATGCAATGGAAGGAAGCTGAACTAATTGCTCAGCTATTGCTTTCAAATCTTCCGGCACTTCAATAGTATCAGCATTAAATTTTTTTATTTTAGCAAAATACTTCGGCTCAGTGTATTCCCTTTCGTATTGTGGAGCACCTCCGCCCAATACTAACTCATAAGCAGGTAACGAAGCTTCCAGTTCTCCATTCATAAAGAAATTCAGCACTCCATCATCCGTTACTTCACCAATGACAGAGCATGGTAAATCCCATTTTGCAAAAACTGCATTCACTTCTTCTTCTCTTCCTTTTGTCGCAACGAGTAACATTCTTTCCTGGCTTTCACTGAGTAACAACTCCCAAGTCTTCATATTGCTTTGACGGGTTGGCACTTTATCCAAATCAATCCGCATACCCACTTCGCCTTTGGCACTCATTTCGGCAGTTGAACAAATAATTCCGGCTGCGCCCATATCCTGCATACCTACTACAGCACCTGTTTGTATTACTTCCAAACAAGCTTCCAATAATTTCTTTTCCTGGAAGGGGTCACCAACCTGAACAGCAGGCAACTCTTGTGTACTTTCTGCAGTTATATCGGCTGATGCAAAAGATGCACCCCCAATTCCATCTTTACCCGTTGCACTTCCTACAAACATTACGGGGTTTCCTTTTCCAAGGGCAGTTGCTGAAACTGTTTCCCCATTTTTTAAAATGCCAACACTCATCGCATTTACCAATGGATTGGTATGATAACATTTATCAAAATAAATTTCACCACCTACAGTTGGCACACCAAAGCAATTTCCATAATGGCCAATGCCATGCACCACACCTGATAACAGATGCTGTGTTTTATCTTCTTCTAAATTTCCAAAGCGAAGTGAGTTGAGCGATGCAATGGGCCTTGCCCCCATGGTAAAAATATCTCTGTGAATTCCACCCACTCCTGTTGCTGCTCCCTGAAACGGCTCAATAGCAGATGGGTGGTTATGTGATTCAATTTTGAACACCACACCCAGTCCATCGCCAATGTCCATCAATCCTGCATTTTCTTCACCAGCTTTCACCAGCATTCTCCCTCCTTCTCTTGGTAATGTCTTTAACCACTTAATGGAATTTTTGTAACTGCAATGTTCACTCCACATACCGGAAAAGGCACAGAGTTCATTAAAATTGGGTGTACGTCCCAGTTTTTGTTTGATCAATTCAAATTCCTGTTCCGTTAATCGTAGCTGTTGTGCGGTTTTTACGGTTACTTCCATGCCTATTAAATATTGAGCTGCAAATTTACAGGATGAAGCCAAGAGGCGAAGCATAACTTGTCAACTTTGTGCTGACAATCACAGTAAGAATAGTTATTTTGCGGGATAAAATCTTGCTGATTTGGAGTACCTTCTTTTTGTTGCTTATCTCGTATTGTTTGCATGGCTGGTTACCAAAGTAAAATTCTTTACCCGGACTGGCTTAAGCCAGTCGCAGCTTATTATTATCTTTTTACTGAAAGTGATGGCGGGTATCTTTTACGGGTGGATAGGCTTGTATTATGGTGGCCTGGCGCAAATGCAAGATACCTGGGGCTTTCATACCCACAGCATACAGGAATATCATCTACTTTTTAATGACCCGCATGAATACTTTACTAATCTTTTCAGGGACCCTTATGAAGGTGGGGTAAAAAAATTTTTTGAAAGCAATGATTCTTACTGGAACGACCTGAAAGGAAATGTATTTATAAAAATCCTTTCTGTATTTAACATCCTAAGCATTGGCAACTATTATGTGAATGTAATTTTTTATTCCTTCATCACCTTGTTTGGTGCTATTGCTATTTACAGGGTAATGATAGATGTTTTCCCGGGAAAAAAGACAGCCATCTTGCTGGCCACATTCCTTGTGCCTTCATTCCTTTACTGGACAAGTGGTATCCATAAAGAAGGGTTGATTTTTACCGGTATCAGTCTTGTTATTTATGTTACCTATTTTAGTACAAAGGAAAAGAGACTGGGGATTAAAAGGTTCTTTGGCCTGGTAGTGGGCCTGTTATTAATATTGGCCCTTCGCAATTTTATCATTATCCTTATTTTACCGGCCATCATGGCCTGGTTGCTGGCCAATAAATGGCCGAAATACGGACTGGCCATCTTTAGTTCTTTATACCTCCTGTTTGGTATATTATTTTTTACTGCCCGGTATGTAAGTCCGAGTCTTGATTTTCCACAGGCAGTGGTAAACAAACAACAGGCATTTAAAAATCTGACCGAAGGGGGTTCTACAATCCCCATGAAAGACCTGGAGCCGACTTCTATCAGTTTTTTGAAAAACACCCCACAGGCTATTAACCTATCCACCATCAGACCTTATCCAAGCGATGTACGGCATATTCTTTCGCTGGCTGCTGCTATTGAAATTGATGTCCTCTTATTTTTGTTTGTTTTGTTTTTATTCTGGCGAACTAATGGCAATGGCAACAGCTCCAACAATTTTAAATACTTCTGTGTATTTTTTTCAATGACGCTGTTGATGGCTATCGGCTTTAGCGTAAATAACCTTGGAGCTATTGTTAGATACCGAAGTGTTGTTATGCCGCTATTAGTTATCCCAATGGTCGCACAAATAAACTGGAAAAGATTGGGAAACCTCATTTTCAATAACATTAGCAATAAAAATAATGTGACAAATTCTGCTTAACATACGTTCATTGTTAATCTTTTATGGATAAAAGCAGTTTTTTTCCACATTCATCTATAATAACTACAGATTTATATGTAAAAAATTGGCATCCTTGCCGTAATGTGTTTGTTTTGCTGAAAATTATAACACATGTCACTTCGTTTTAATGCTATCAACAATCTTCTCACTAACCCTGATGTGCAGATGGAGGCCTCAGCCAAAATTACAGGCATATTTGGAAGCAATGTTTTTACACTCAAAATTGCCCGTGAATTTTTAAGTGATGAAGCTTATAAAAGTCTTCAGTCATCTATAAAAGCCGGTCAGAAAATTGACAGGGCAGTAGCTAACCAAATAGCCAACGGCATCCGTGCCTGGGCTGAGGCAAAAGGCGTTACCCATTTTACACACTGGTTTCAGCCACTTACCGGAACTACAGCAGAAAAGCATGACTCTTTTTTCACTTTGAAAGGAGACGGCACACCTATCGAACAGTTTGAAGGTGATGCGTTGGTGCAACAAGAACCCGATGCCTCTTCATTTCCAAGTGGTGGATTAAGGGCCACTTTTGAAGCAAGAGGTTATACTGCCTGGGATCCTTCCTCTCCTCCTTTCATTATGGAGATAGGGCAAGGCAAAACTTTGTGCATTCCTACCATATTTGTTTCTTATACCGGCGAATCATTAGATTATAAAGCCCCTTTGCTAAAAGCATTAGATGCCTTAAATAAAGCTGCGGTTGATGTTTGTAATTATTTTGATAAAAATGTAACAAGAGTAACTCCCACACTGGGTTGGGAACAGGAATATTTTGTTATAGATGAAGCCCTGTTCAATGCGAGGCCTGACCTGGTAATGACGGGAAGAACTGTATTCGGTCATTCATCAGCTAAAAACCAACAATTAGAAGATCATTATTTCGGTTCCATCCCGGAAAGAGTGTATGCTTACATGAGGGATTTTGAAACTGAATCCTATAAACTCGGTATTCCTCTTCGTACACGGCATAATGAAGTGGCACCTGCACAGTTTGAGTGTGCCCCCATCTTTGAAGAAGTAAGTGTGGCCGTAGATCACAACTCACTACTGATGGATGTGATGGAAAGAGTGGCCCGTCGTCATAACCTCCGTGTATTGCTGCATGAAAAACCATTTGCCGGCATCAACGGAAGTGGTAAGCACAATAACTGGAGTATGGCAACCGATACCGGGGTGAATCTTTTAGCTCCGGGTAAAACGCCAAAGACCAACCTGATGTTCCTTACTTTTTTTGTAAACATCATCAAGGCTGTACATGATTATGCAGACGTATTAAGAGCATCAATTGCTTCTGCACCAAACGACCACCGTCTTGGAGCTAACGAAGCACCTCCTGCTATCATCTCTGTTTTCATCGGCCAGTACCTTACTAAAGTATTGAACGATGTAAAGGAAAGAGTATCTGATAAAATGGATGAGACTGATGAAAGCATGTTGAAGATTGACATTCATAAGAGTATTCCTGAATTGCTGATGGATAATACAGACCGTAACCGTACTTCACCATTTGCATTCACCGGAAACAAGTTTGAGTTCCGTGCAGTAGGATCTACTGCCAACTGTGCCAATCCGATGACAGTCCTCAACACTATCATGGCTGATACACTGAAGCAATTTAAAAAAGAAGTGGACGAACTGATTGGTAAAGGCGAGAAAAAAGAAATAGCCATTATGCAGATTATCCGCCAATACATTGTGTCCAGTGAAAAAGTATTATTTGAAGGTGATGGATACAGTGCAGCATGGGAAAAAGAAGCTGAAAAAAGAGGTTTGCCAAATATAAAAACAACTCCACTTGCACTGGATGCAATGGTAACTGAAAAAGCTAAGAAGTTATTTGAAAGCAATCGTATTTACAGCCACAGCGAACTGGAAGCAAGGCATGAAATAGAATTAGAAAAGTATATTAAGAAAGTACAAATCGAAAGCCGCATCATGGGTGAGTTGGCTACCAGCCATATTTTACCACCTGCTATCCGCTACCAGAATTTGCTGGCGAATAATATAAAAGGTTTGAAAGATGCCGGATTAAAAGAAGAAACGTACAGCAATCAAAAACAGATACTGGAAAAAATATCTGAACACATCAATAAAACCAGCGACCTGGTAGAAAAGATGAT
>JBKJIX010000050.1:0-8687 GCA_046598205.1 Chitinophagaceae bacterium | reverse complement strand
TTCTTTGGTAAGGATGGAAAATTTGTTACGTCAAGACATCTTAGGGACAGGTTAATGAAAGAAACAGAAAAGAACCTGGCATTAAAAGTAGAAGACAGCGAAGAAGGAGATAGTATGATGGTGTACGGTCGTGGTATTCTTCACTTGGGAATCCTGATCGAAACGATGCGCCGTGAAGGATATGAATTAACCGTAGGTCAGCCCCAGGTAATTGTAAAAGAGATCAACGGGAAAAGATGTGAGCCTTACGAAAACCTGGTAGTAGATGTTCCTCAGGAATTTGCCAGCAAAGTAATTGACCTGGTGAGCCGCCGTAAAGGTGAAATGCTCATAATGGAAACCAAAGGTGAAATGCAGCATTTGGAATTTGAAATTCCATCAAGAGGGTTGATAGGGCTACGTACACAAATGCTGACGGCTACCACCGGCGAAGCTGTAATGGCTCATCGGTTTACAGAATACAAACCCTGGAAAGGACCAATACCCGGAAGAAGCAACGGTGTTTTGCTTTCCAAGAACACAGAAAAGACAACAGGCTATTCGATAGATAAACTACAAGACAGGGGGAGTTTCTTTGTAGATCCGGCCGAAGAAGTATATGCCGGACAAATAATAGCAGAAAATATTAAACCCGGCGACCTGGTGGTAAATGCTACTGAACCAAAGAAACTGACCAACCACCGTGCCAGTGGCAGTGACGATCATACACGGATTGCCCCAAAAACACAGATGACCTTAGAAGAGTGTATGGAGTACATTCAGCAGGATGAGTGTATTGAGGTAACGCCAAATTTCATCCGTATGCGGAAAGTGATTCTGAATGAAGATGAGAGACTGAAACAAACAAAGAAAATGAGTTCTCAGGCCGTATAAAATCAGCGGGACTCAATTTTTAGAAACTATTTATTATCAATCCGGTCTTAATAAGGCCGGATTTTTTGTTTCTTTTTAAACTTTTGAACATCGCTTTTCGTTGTACTTTTGTTTGCTAAATTGTTAAGCATGAAAAAGTGGGCACTGATATTTTTATTCACCATTTTCTATTTACTGGTATCTATTAACTCCAATGCCCAATGCTCCATCTGCACCAAAACAACCCAGCAGCTTGGTGAGAAACCCGCCAAGGGCATGAACTCCGGTATCCTTTACCTTGCCTTTGCCCCGTTTGCCATTGTTGGTTATATCGGTTACCGTTGGTGGAGTAATAATAAAGAAGCCTGATATCCGCCTGTAAGAATTGACAGCAACTCTTTTTTAAATTTCTTACCTTAAGCAGCTAAATTAATTTGCTATGCGAAGGCTGTTACTGCTTTTTATCTTATCCCCTATTCTTTTAACTGCTCAAAAACTTCCTTCTATCGAAGAAAAAACCAGGGACCTGAAAAAACAACAAGGTTTTTTCAATTTTTACTGGGATGAAAATACAGGTAAGATTTGGTTGGAAGTAGAGGCAATTGATACAGAGATATTGTACGTTGTTTCTTTACCGGGTGGGTTAGGTTCGAATGATATTGGATTGGACAGGGGCTTGTTAGGAGGAGGTCGTATTGTTAAGTTTACAAAAGTGGGTAGAAAAGTTTTAATGGTACAGCCGAACTATGATTACAGGGCGGTTACCAGCGATGCTGCAGAAAAAAGAGCAGTAGAACAATCTTTTGCACAATCAACGCTGTGGGGATTTGTGTTGGAAGCTGAAAGCAATAACCATTATCTTATTGATGCTACAGATTTTTTATTACGGGATGCCATGCAGATTTCTAACCGCATCCGGAGCAGGCAGCAGGGAAATTATGTACTGGATAAAACCCGGTCTGCTGTTTATTTGCCCCGCACCAAAAACTTTCCGTTGAATACAGAGTTTGAAACTTCCGTAACATTTACAAACAGTGATGGGATTACCGGGAGCTTCGTAAATTCCACAGCCCCTTCTGCAGAAGCTATCACATTACGAATCCATCATTCTTTTGTACAATTACCGGATAATGAGTATAAACCAAGATTGTTTGATCCCCGGAGCAGCTATGGTCCAATAAGTTTTTTTGATTACAGCACACCTGTTTCAGAACCGATTGAGAAATTATTTATCAGGCGGCATCGCTTAAAGAAAAAAGACCCCACTGCTGCACTAAGTGAGCCGGTGAAACCTATTATTTATTATTTGGACAATGGAACACCAGAACCTATCCGGGGAGCCTTGCTGGAAGGAGCCAGTTGGTGGAACCAGGCTTTTGAAGCAGCAGGATATAAAAATGCTTTCCAAATAAAACTTTTGCCTGAAGACGCCGACCCGATGGACGTCCGGTATAATGTGATCAACTGGGTTCATCGTTCCACAAGAGGCTGGAGCTATGGAAATTCAGTAACGGATCCCCGTACTGGTGAAATTATAAAAGGACATGTGTCACTCGGTTCGCTCCGGGTTAGACATGATTATTTAATAGCACAGGGTTTGCTGGCACCCTTTGAAAATGGCACCCCTTTAGAAGATGGGAACAATAAAATGCTGAAGATGGCATTGGAAAGATTGAAACAATTATCCGCACATGAAGTAGGACATACATTAGGGTTGATGCATAATTATGCTGCCAGCGTAAGTAACCGGGCCAGCGTAATGGATTATCCGCACCCCACAGCAAAACTGAATGCTGCCGGAGAAATTGATCTCAACAATGCATATGATAATAAAATTGGCGATTGGGATAAAGTTTCAATCGCTTACGGCTACCAGGATTTTCCTACAGGTGTAAATGAACCGGCGGCACTGAACAAAATCTTATCAGATGCAGAAAAAAAAGGCTTACAATTTATTTCAGATCAGGATGCTAACAACCCGGGAACTCTTCATCCGCAGGCACACTTATGGGACAATGGAAACGATGCCGTATCCGAACTGAAAGAAGTGATGAAAGTAAGAACGAAAGCATTATCCAAATTTGGGGAAAAAAATATTCGCCCCGGTATGCCCATGGCGATGCTGGAAGATGTGCTGGTGCCCATTTATTTCTACCATCGCTACCAGGCAGAAGCCGTAACAAAATTAGTAGGCGGCATGTATTACACTTACGCATTGCGGGGAGATGGACAGACTGTCACCAGGGCATTGTCAAAAGAAGAACAACAAAAAGCGTTGAATGCCATTATTGATTGTTTGGAGCCAACATTTTTACAACTTCCCGACAGAATTGTAAAACTAATTCCACCACGGCCTGCAGGATATAATTTTTCAAGAGAGCTGTTTAAAAAAAGAACAGGACTGGCTTTTGATGCATTATCTCCTGCCGAAACAGCCGCCGATCTTCCATTATCTTTTCTGTTTAATGCCGAACGGCTGAATCGCATGGTGCAGTATGAAATGACGAACCATGGATTGGGTGTAACTGAAATGATAAATACATTAGTTACCAAAACATGGAAAGCACCCCGTTTGAGCGGTATGGAAAAACTAATTCAGTTGCAAACGGAACAGGTATTGCTGACATACCTGTTGGCCGCAAGTGTAAATGATAATAATTCTTTCACCGTAAAATCAAATCTTAGAAAGGCGTTGACAGATTTGAAAACATTTATTGAAACACAAAGCAAAGGGGCAACGGATGAAACGTATAAAGGTCATCTCATATTGGCATTAGAAAGAATGAAGGAACCGGTAAGTGCCAAACCAACTATACATAAGGAAATTCCGCCGGGAGCACCGATAGGTTGTGAGTGGGAGGAAGCCCCTAACCCCTAAAGGGGAATATAGATTAAATCATCTTTGGCTACTATTGCAAAACGGAGAAGGTTTTTTTGGCCGGACTTCAGTCATACATTTATCTGTTATCAACTTGATAACTATTATTTATCAGCAATAAACTTATAAAGATTAAAACTTCCTTTTTGATATGCGGCTTCGATTTCTCTTTTCAAAGCAACTTTATCAACGCCTTTCATTCTTTTTTGTTCAATCAAATAGAAAGCTCTTTCTGCCAGCAACCAGAAAGTTTTATCTGTTAGATGGGATTTTTGCAACTGGTGTGTAATGATGTCTAATAATTCAACAATGCCTTCTTTTTGGGAAGCCACTGTTTTTACAACCGGCACCTCATTGTAATGTCTGCTGAAAGTGGGAGCCAGCATCTGCTGTAAATTTTTTACGAATATATCAGCATCGGGCCGGTCTGCTTTATTTACTACAAATACATCGGCTATTTCCATTAACCCGGCTTTCATTGTTTGTATTTCGTCTCCAGCTTCAGGAACAACAACAACGACCGTAACATCTGCCAACCCGGCAATTTCGATTTCGCTTTGCCCTACACCGACTGTTTCTACTATGATATGATCAAAATGAAAGGCTTTCAGCAAATCAGTTATTTCAATAATTTTTGGATGCAATCCACCCATCGAGCCTCTTGTGGCCAACGAACGGATAAATACATTTGGATGGGTGTACCAGTCACTCATTCTTATCCTGTCACCAAGCACGGCACCAAGATTAAAAGGTGAAGAAGGGTCAATACAAAGCACTGCTATTTTTTTTCCGGCATTGGCTAATAAACCAATTAGGGAATCAACCAATGTACTTTTGCCTGCACCCGGGGGACCGGTAATACCAATAATTTTTGCGGAAGCAACAGGAAGTGATTGTAGCAATGTTTCATAACCAGGCTGTTCATTCTCTACCAATGAAATGGTGCGGGCCAATGCCTTTACATCTCCTTGCTGCATTTGTTTTAATAGTTCCTGCCACATAGAATGAACGGGATGTTGTACGTTTACAAAAGTATGCGGAACAAGTTACAGCATTCATGGAGAAGCCCCATTATTTTTATGCTGATTGTTACAATGATGACAGCCCTGTTTTTTTCCCGTGCTGTATTATCTGTCAGTATGATGCTATTTGTTGTTGTTTCTTTTTTTCATACTGACTTTAAAGGACATCTCTCCAATTTCTTTTCATCACCTCTTTTGTGGGGAATGAGTTTATTATTTTTTCTCCCGTTGGTATCAGGTTTGTGGAGTGAGGACAAGAAAGAATGGGCTGATATTATCCGCATTAAGTTGCCTCTTTTAGTTCTGCCATTGGCTTTTGCACGGCCTTCTGATAACTATCAGGATTATCTTTCAAAAAAACAATGGGAATGGCTGGCTTATATTTTTATTGCATTGGTAACAGCCGGCACTTGCTGGAGTATGTTTCATTACCTGTCGGATGCTGCTGCTATCAATGAAAGTTACCTAAGGGCAAAAAGTATTTTAACACCATTAGAAAATGACCATGTTCGTTTTAGCTGGTTAATATGTGTAGGTGTTTTGCTGGCGGGTTGGTTATGTTTAATAAAAAGGCAAGAGAACAAACTGCTTTCATATTCCCTGGCAATAGTTAGTATATGGCTGATAATATTCCTTCACATCCTGGCTGTGAGGACTGGCTTGTTTTCATTTTATATAATAGCAGCAGGAATTGTAATGTACCTGATTGCTAAAAAACTGCAGTGGCAATATGGTTTGTTTTTAACACTACTCTTAATGGTGTTACCAATGATTGCCTATAAGGTATTGCCAACTTTTCAAAACAGGGTTCAATATTTTCTTTATGATAAGGGATTTTTTGAAAAAGCCCACTACCTGCCTGGTGCAACAGATGCTGTAAGGGTTATTTCTTTAAAAGCCGGATGGAATGTAACGAACCAACAACCTGTAAGCGGAGTTGGGTTCGGCGATGTGCTAATGCAAACAAAACAATGGTATGGGAAAAACTACCCGAAAATGATTGAACCCGATAAAATTTATCCCAGCAGTGAATGGCTCATGTACGGAACGGGGTGTGGCTGGCCGGGTCTTTTGTTATTTACTATAATTATGTGTATCCCTTTTGTGATAAAGACAAATAATAAACTGCTGTGGTGGCTGCTCAATACAATGGCTGCTTTCAGTTTTTTATTTGATATTGGTTTAGAAGTGCAGTTTGGAGTTTTTATCTATTCCTTTATCATTTTATGGTGGTGGAAGTGGTTGAATGTAGAAAAGGTGTAATCTTTGTAACACATGCAATCATTATCTGTTGTTATTGTCTGTAAGAACGAAGCCGGCATTATCGGCCAAACATTGCAAAGCCTGCAGGGGCTTACTGATGATATTGTTGTGTACGACAGCGGCAGCACAGATGAAACAGTAGCGATTGCCCGACGGTTTCCTGTAAAAGTGCAGGAGGGAGTTTGGGGAGGGTTTGGTATAACGAAAAACATGGCTGTTGCACTGGCCCGGCATGATTGGATACTGAGCCTTGATGCAGATGAGGCCATTGATGAAGAACTAAAAAAATCATTACTCACATCATCATTTGATGATGAAAGGATGGTGTATGAAATAAAGTTTAAAAATTTTCTGGGCAATAAATGGCTGAGATACGGGGAGTGGGGTGGCGATAAACATGTCCGTCTTTTCAACCGGAAACAAGTGAATTGGGATGATGCCGCAGTGCATGAAAAACTGGTGCTGCCAGGCGAAATTAAAACCGGCAGGTTAAAAGGCCACATACTGCATTATACAGCTACTGACCTGGAAAAATATAAAGGCAAGCTGGTAAAGTATGCAGAACTGAATGCAAAAAAATATTACGAACAGGGTAAAAAGGCCGGGCTTTTTAAAAAATATGCGGCAGCTTTTTTTTCTTTTGTACAGAATTATATTTTCAGGGCTGGCTTCCTGGATGGAAAAGCCGGTTATCAATGCGCCGTACTGATGGCCGGTTATACATTTAAAAAGTATAAAAAACTGGAAACTATTTTACAGGAAAAATACAGGGAATAAATTTTTTGATACAAGTGCAGGAGTTCATTTTTCATTTTTTTATAATTTGCAATAAAAAACCGTGACCAACTTCATTCCCATATTTCCTCTCAGCATTGTAGTGTATCCCGGCGAAAACCTGAACCTGCATATTTTTGAACCACGATATAAGCAACTCATAAGCGAATGTCATGCTGCAAAAAAGCCTTTTGGTATTCCCACCGTTATTCAGAACAAAGTGCAGGAATACGGCTCGATGGTAGAAATAGCCGAACTTTCAAAACTGTATGACAATGGTGAAATGGATATTAAAACAAAAGGCGTAAAAGTTTTCCGCATATTGGAAATGATAGAAGAGGTACCGGATAAACTGTACAGCGGTGCTATTGTCAACTATCCTGACAACTATGAAAAAGGAGTGCCGGAACTGATGCGCAAAGTAATGGCTAGCATGCGGGAGCTGCACCAGCTATTAAAAGTGGATAGTCCCGATAGCTATCGGGATAAAAAAAAAGATGGCGAATTAACTTCGTATGAAGTAGCACATCATATCGGCCTGTCATTGGAAGAAGAATACGAACTGCTGAAGCTGCTGGATGAACGGCAACGGCAAGAATATTTAAAAAGGCACCTTGTAAAATCAATACCAATGGTAGCGGGGATGGAACAGCTAAAAGAAAAAATAAAGCTAAACGGTCATTTTAAAAACCTGGGTGGGGTAGATTTGGGAAAGTAAACAATCGTTCCAGGGTTTCATGACTCAGAAAAAATCGCCACCTTACCTGTTGACATAGTATCTCATTGGCTATAAATAAGTAACTTTATTGGTCTGATTAAATGAATATAATATGCCGGTTATTTCAATGTTTTATGGGATTATTATCAGGATGTTTTATTATGATAATAAGGAACATAAGTTACCTCATATTCACATTGAATACGCAGAACACAATGCCGTTGTTTCGATACCAGAAACAAATTTGCTGGCCGGCGATTTTCCAAAAGATAAAATGAAACTGGTTATAGCATGGGTCGAAATTCACAAAGAAGCATTGTTGGCGGACTGGAAGCTAGCAGTAGAAGGTAATACAGTTTTTAAAATTGACGCATTAAAATAATAAAACATGAGAACAATTGTTTCCATACAGCCACTTGAAAGTTACAAATTATTATGTGCTTTTTCTGACGGTACAAATAAGATTGCAGATACAGCAGATTATTTAAAAGGAGAGGCGTTCAAACCTTTGCTGAATATAAAAGAGTTTTCAAAAATTGAGAATCACAAGTATTTTGTAGTATGGCCAAATTATGAACTGGATCTGAGTGCAGATACTCTTTGGCATATTGGTATTGATACAACTCCACCGAATTCCTGATTAATATGTCCCAATAATTTTTTTCAAAATAGTTTCATGTCAACAACTCTCTGTTTCGATTTTGGCAACACAAGAAAAAAAGTAGCCATCTTTCAGGATGCTGAACTGAAAGAAGTGATGGTGTTAAAGGATGATACGGTGGAAACTATTCAATCACTCATCAACCAGTTTCAACCCCAAAAATCAATTCTTTCGTCTGTTATAGATCATAATGTGGCGATGGAAGAATTGCTGGCCGCCAAAACAAAATTTCATAAACTCAGCCATCTTACCAAAGTTGCATTCACTACACCAGTAGGTAAACCAGAAACTATTGGTGCAGACAGACTGGCGTTAACAGCCGCCGCCGTTCATTTTTACCCCGATAAAAATAATCTCGTAATTGGCCTTGGCACTTGTGTTACTTATAACTTTATCAACAAGTATCATGAGTTTGTAGGCGGTGCTATATCTCCGGGTATGGAAATGCGGTTAAAAGCATTAAATTATTACACCGCCAAGCTGCCTTTGATAAAGGCGGACAGCAATTTGCCCCTGATC
>JBKJIX010000035.1:0-11020 GCA_046598205.1 Chitinophagaceae bacterium | reverse complement strand
TTGAAAAAGATTTTATTCGACAGGAGGATATAGAAAGTTATGGGGTGATTTTTTTACGCTTTGATGCGTTGCTGGTAGTGAATAAAGTAGAAGCAGCGGTTAGAGAAATAAGGGATTAGATAATTGAGTATGAAGAAAAAAATGGAGTGAGTGAATTTGTATTGAAGAAGAGGAGCTGAGTGGTTGACCCACCCCTTTTGAAAAGTTCTTTATTCATAAAGGCTGCGGCCCCTCCAGGGAGGGGATGACGGTCGTTTCGGTATAGTTCAGTAGCAATAAACCTTATACTTTAGGATATATGGAAGAACAACTTGAGGAAACCCTTTAATGCTGTAGGGTTCATCCCCTCATTGGAGGGGCGAATTAAGTGAGCTTTATACTTTGAGAAAACCGGGGTGGGTTTTGATGGAGGGGCGAATTGAATGAACTAAATACTCTGAAAAACCGGGGTGGGTGGCTAAGTTGATTTGTTGAATTAGTCTGTTAGACTATAAAGAACATAGGGCTGCGAAGTCGGAGACTTTGGAGAGCGGGGAACTAAGGTCAATGATTCATTTTTGGAATATAGAGAGTGAACAAGTTAGTTGAAAGGGTTTTTAAAACCAATCAATGGAGAAATTAAAAAACATTGTTTTTGATAATGAGGATAGAGAACTGTTCCTCGTTGATGACTTGCAGCTAAAGGCAGATGCAATACGTTATTCTATTTTACCTAAAATGCAGGTAGTAGTCAATTATGCTATTAGCCAAATTGAAGAGACGTATAAAATAAATGTTTTTGAAGATTGTATGATTGCTCAGGCTCCGCATTACAGATTGAATAATCGGAAAGGAGATGTTAAAAAGAATTATGACTTTGCAAGAGTAAGCATTCGTGGGCAAAGAAATTATGAAAAATGGAAAGGGATTGAAACACCTGATGGTACTGAAATACAGGTTTCTCCATTTTCTTTAAATCTACGCTTAACGACAGTGGGATTACTTATTTCGTTAGCTAACCAGAATCAACGGTTATCAAAGAAATCAAATAAAAAAGTATTTAGTTTTTTATCGAAATATAGTTCTCCTATTGGTTTAATACAGAAAACTACAAAAGTTTTTGATAATAGGATTTGTACGGGAAGTGATTGGTTAATTAGCAACGAAAACTGGTTGCAAGATAAATTTAAGCGAAATGATTTTGATGTTTCTATGTTTTCTAATTCTATACCTTACCCAATAGAATATAAACAAATTAGGTTAGCGATAGAGAGACTGATGCTTTTGTATCCGATATTCCATTCGTATATACAAATAGGGAAGGGAAATAAAGTTAAATTTTCTGATTTAATTGTAAAATTTAATAGGTCTCTATTGCAGAAGGGTAGTGAAAATTCTTTAAATCATCTAAATAGTGAAAATGCTATTGATTTAATCAGCGTTAAAGAAAAAGCAGCAACCAAAGTAAAAGTAATGCCAGGGATTCGATGGCAGGTCTTTAAAAGAGATAACTGGAGATGCGTTTCCTGCGGCGTTAAAGCAGTTGAAAGCGATACGGTTATACTTCATGTTGATCACATTCTTCCAAGATTGAAAGGTGGTAGAGATGAAATTCATAATTATCAGACACTTTGTTATAAATGTAATATTGGTAAAAGCAATAAAGATGAAACTGATTTAAGGAAAAAAGCTGAGTAGCGAACTTAACCTTGAAGAGTGCGACGCAACCGGCGATGCCATAAAAAACTGAAGCTCGAAAAATAAAAAATAAATGACAACAACACAACATAATAACACCCCTTTAGGGGGTGGTGGCTATTCAAAACCAAACGAACAAGGCTACTATGGTTCTTTTGGCGGGGCTTATATTCCGGAAATGCTGCATAAAAATGTGGAAGAACTTCGAACGAAGTATTTGGAAATTATGTATGAAGATAATTTTCAAAAAGAATTTCAATACTTGCTGCGGGATTATGTGGGCAGGCCCACACCATTGTACCTGGCAGAACGGTTGAGCAAACAATTTGGCACTACGATTTATTTGAAACGGGAAGACCTTTGTCATACCGGCGCACATAAAATAAATAATACCATCGGGCAGATTTTATTGGCGGAACGATTGGGCAAGAAAAGAATTATTGCGGAGACAGGTGCCGGTCAGCATGGGGTGGCAGCGGCTACGGTGTGTGCATTGAAAGGAGTGGAGTGCATTGTGTACATGGGTGAAAAAGATATTGAACGGCAGGCACCCAATGTGGCGAGAATGAAAATGCTTGGAGCAACGGTGATTCCGGCGACGAGTGGCAGCAAGACATTGAAAGATGCCACGAATGAAGCGATACGGGATTGGATAAATCACCCGGATGATACACATTATATCATCGGTAGTGTAGTGGGGCCGCATCCGTATCCGGATATGGTGGCGAGATTTCAGAGTGTGATAAGTGAAGAGATGCGAAAACAATTATTGGAGAAAACGGGTAATGAATTACCAACTCATGTTTTGGCTTGTGTTGGTGGCGGTAGTAATGCGGCGGGAGCCTTTTATCATTTCTTAGATGAGCTTTCGGTAAAGTTGATTGCAGTGGAAGCGGCTGGTCATGGAGTGGATAGTGGAATGAGTGCTGCTACAACGGCATTGGGCAAGCCGGGTATTTTGCATGGCAGTAAAAGTTTGCTGATGCAAACTGAAGATGGACAAGTAGTAGAGCCGCATAGTATTTCGGCAGGGTTGGATTATCCGGGTATCGGTCCCTTGCATGCTAATTTATTTAAAACGGGTCGGGCAACATTTATGAGTGCTACAGATGATGAAGCATTGGCAGCGGCATTTGAACTGGCGAAGCTGGAAGGAATTATTCCGGCATTGGAAACGGCACATGCATTGGCGGCATTGAATAGCCTGCGGTTTCAACCGCAGGACATTGTGGTGATTTGTTTGAGTGGGAGAGGGGATAAGGATTTGGCAACGTATATGAATAAAATGAAAGAATAACCGCTGAGGCGCAAAGACGCAGAGTTTATTTTCTGCTTTGCAGAAAATCTCTGCGCCTCCCCGCCTCTGCAGTTAAAATAAATTTATGAGCAGAATAGGAAAAGTATTTGAAACAAAGAGCAAGAATATTCTTAATGTGTATTGCACCGCAGGCTATCCTCAACTGAATTCAACAATTGAAGTAATGAAAGCACTCCAACAAAATGGTGCCTCCATCATCGAACTCGGTATGCCCTATAGCGACCCATTAGCAGATGGCCCGGTTATTCAGCATAGTGGAAGTGTAGCACTATCCAACGGAATGACAATTGCAAAATTATTTGAACAATTAAAAGACTTTCGCAATAACTCCCATTTAGGGGATGGGGGCATTTCTATCCCTGTTATCCTGATGGGCTACATGAATCCCGTTTTACAATACGGGTTTGAAAAATTTTGTGCTGATGCAGCAGCGGTGGGCATTGATGGATTGATTTTACCGGATTTACCAGAATATGAATTTGAGACCGAGTATGGCCCTATCATTAAAAAATATGGCCTCGATTTTATTTTCTTAGTCACCCCGGAAACATCAGAAGAAAGAATAAGGAAATTAGATAGCCTCAGCACCGGTTTTTTGTACGCAGTCTCCTCTTCTTCTACCACGGGCAGCCAGAATAAGTCTGGAGGAATAGAGGAATATCTGCAAAAACTCAAAAACTTAAAACTCAGCAACCCTATATTGGTGGGTTTTGGAATTAGCAACAAACAGTCTTTTGATGCCGTTTGTCAGTTGGCGGACGGAGCCATTATTGGCAGTGCCTACATTAAAGCATTGGAAAACAATGCAGATGTTAATGCAGCCACAAAGTCTTTCCTTTCGTCCATATTGGCCTGATGGGTTTTTGCTATTCGGTTTGATTGCATAAATTTGTATGCTGATACGGTTTTCCGGCATCGCAATAAAAATTAATTCGGTAAAGTATGAAAAGAATATTGCTCATTTTAGCATTGTTTCCCCTGGCTCTTATGGCTCAGGAAACTAAAGGATTTACAATTGATGGCAAGCTGGAAGGTCAGCCCGATGGTACAGATGTGCTGATGTATAAGAATGGCGAGAATGTGGAAATGGCCAAAACAAAAGTAATGGGTAATAAGTTTGCCCTGAAAGGAACCGTAAAGGAACCAGTGCTTTGTTTCATAATTGTAGGTTCTGAAAAGCCAATTGAAGTGTACGTAGAGAATGCTACCATTTCAGTGAAAGGTAAAAAAGGAGAGCCGCCGGTTTATGAAATTGAAGGTTCTGCATCTCATAAGGACTTCGATAGCTTTTTGAAAGACTTCATGCCGTATGCAAAACAATTAAGTTCGCTGGCCAACACTATTAATACAACGGCGGCTGGTGCAGACAGAGATAAGCTGACGGCTATTTATAACACTACACAGGAAAATGTACAAAAGACGATTGATAAATTTATAAAGGATAAACCAAAATCAATTGTAGCCCCATTTATATTGAATGTTACCTACTCTTTCAATGAGGATATTGTGAGGCTGGAAGACAGGTACAAGCTATTGGATGAAAAAGTTAAAAAAACAGAGGCCGGTACCCAACTGCAGGCATTTATTGCAGAAAGTAAAATAGGCGCTATTGGTACACAGGCGATGGATTTTTCGCAGCCGGATACTAACGGCACCCCTGTATCACTCTCTTCTTTCCGGGGAAAATATGTACTGGTTGATTTTTGGGCCAGTTGGTGCAGGCCCTGCAGGCTCGAGAATCCTAATGTGGTGGAGAACTATAAAAAATTCAGCACAAAGAATTTCACTGTGCTCGGTGTATCATTAGACAGGCCGGGACAAAAAGAAAGTTGGGTTAATGCAATTAAAGAAGATGGCCTTACCTGGACGAATATAAGCGACCTGCAATTCTGGAGTAATTCTGCCGCCCTTCTTTATAAAGTAAAAGGCATTCCACAGAATTTTTTAATTGACCCACAGGGAAAAATCGTTGCCAAAAATCTTCGGGGGTCTGCATTAGAAGCCAAACTTTGTGAATTACTGGGATGTAGTGCTACGAAAGGCTTTTAATCCGCCTATTCATCAACTCCCATTACTTTACTAAGGTTTTCCAGTTTTTATTTCGTTGCTTATCATAAGCAGCAATGTTTTTTTGTGTCTTATTTTTTATAAGATTAATCAGAAGCTTTTTTATTTCCTCCATTAGGCGAAACCGCCAGAGGAATTTGTGCAAAACATGAAACAGTGCATGCAACTGCTAATACGATCATCTTTTTCATGTGTTTATTTTTGTTTTAATTGTCCACATGCCTGCCTGTCGGCAGACAGGGAATTCGCCGTAAATATTAATCACCTTTGGTGAGTTTTACTTATGGCTCATTTCATACTTGTTAATTTTAGTACAGCCAAGCTACCTAAGAAAAAACTACCTGGCCCGGTTATTATTACGAGTGAGGAATGTGCCGGATGAAATGCCACAGGCAGGTATATAAGGCAGATGAAATGAAGAGGAGCAGGCAATTTGAAAAGTCACGCAGAGTACACAGAGAACGCAGAGGATTTTCAGTTTCATCTCAGCGAACCCTGCGGTCTCTGCGTGAAACTAATTCACAACTAATGACATGGCTCTTCGTATTAGCAATTAATGCTGTAATTTAGAAGTACAAATAACCTCCTAAAATTCATGTATGAAAATTCTTCTTGCCTTCACCCTTATTATGGTATCCCTGCAATTGCCTGCCCAAATTTTAAAAAGGGTGAAAGATAAAATTGTCAATAAAGGCAAAAGTGAAGTGAACGATGCCAAGTACGATGCTAAAATGAAAGCCCGTAAAAGTGTAAAAAATGAAATGAATGGGATACAGGCGGAGTTTGATTCAACCGATATAGACTATGCTATCCTGCTTAGCGATAACTCCGGTTTATTCGGCGGGCAGGGCCGTGGTGAGTTTGGGGCAAAGTTTTTAAAATTGGGAGGCATTGCCCGGTCATTATACAGGGATATTGATATAGATGATGATGAAACAGCTACTGTCAATTTGCAAATGGGACAGTCGGCTTATGCTATGGGTCGTTATGTGTTTGCGGAAAAAAGATTAAAAGCAGCCCAGTTCTTTTTTGAAAAATCTTCGCAAACCAGTGAGATAAGTTATATGAAGACGATTGCCAGCGAAGGCTTGTTGTTTACTACAACGGGTCGTTTTGCACAGGCCGAGAAATTTACTGCGAAAGCATTAGAGTTGCGGGAATCAAAACTGGGAAAAACAAATATGGCGGTAGCCGCCTCATTAAACAATTATGCAGTGCTGCATTACAATCTCGGCCAGTATAATGAATCGGAAAAAGAATTTTCTTCTGCACTTTCGGTAATAAGAGATAATAAATTACAGGAGGCCATGCCTTATGCCATTGTGCTGAACAACCAGGCAATTTTATTTCAGTCAATAGGGCGTTATGAAGCAGCAGTGAAATTATTGCAGGAAGCTTTACAGATTGCAGGTAAGGTAGAAGTAAGCAAAGCCAGGAATCATTTAAAATTTTTTTCTAATCTCGCCTTGTTGTTTCAGCAGATGGAAAAATATGCAGAGGCTGAAAAAATTTACCAGGGATTAGAAAGCAGGTTAGAAAAAGGCAAACCGGAATTTGCCAACATGTTGAACAATGTGGCCATCCTTGCTATGCTGATGAAAAGAGAAGACCGGGTGGAGGATATGCTGAAGCGGTCGGCTGAAATTTACAAAACCAGTCTAACAGAAAATAGCCCGGCTTATGCAAAAGTTATAAGTGATCTTGGTAATTATTACCGCTACAAAGGACGCTATGCTGAAGCAGAACCTCTGTTGCAAAAAGTATTGCAGGTTAGGGAAGCAGCCCTGGGCAATACCCATCCCCTGTATGTACAGTCGCAGGAGGATATGGCAATATTGTATTGGAAGAAAAAAGATTTGACGAAAGCCTATCCATTATATCATGATGCGATGGAGAAAACCCTCGACTTCATCAATAAGTATTTTCCGCCGATGAGTGAAGCGGAGAAAACAAAATACTGGGATATGCTGTCACCAAGGTTTCAGCGGTTTTACAATTTTGCGGTGGAAGCCAGTACAGCTAATAAAGAAATCATTTTAGATTTGTTTGAATACCGGGCTGCTACCAAAGGATTATTACTCAGTTCTACCCGGAAAATAAGTGAAGCCATCCTCTCAAGTGGTAATGAGCAATTAATAAAAGATTATGCCGACTGGATTGATCACAAAGAACAACTGACAGCCTTATATGCTTATTCAAAAGAAGATTTGAAAGAGCAGGCCGTCAACCTCGATTCATTAGAATCAAACGTAAACCGGATGGAGAAGAAGTTGTCAGAAAATTCAAAGGACTTTGCCAATTTCTATTTCACCGGTAAAACAAAAGTTTCCGAGGTGCAAAAAGAACTGAAGGCAGACGAAGCATTGATAGAAATTATCAGGCTGCGAAATTTTGACCAGGTGTTTACAGATGGTTGCCGTTATTTGGGTCTTGTTATTTCTAAAACCAATTCACAACCTAAAGTTATTTTACTGGAGAATGGAAATGATCTGGAAAACAAATATTCAAAAACATACCGGCTTTCAATCAAGAATAAGTTGAATGATGAGCAATCCTATGCACAATACTGGGCTCCTTTTGAAACAGAAGTAAAGGGAAAAAAGAAAATATTTGTATCGCTAGATGGTGTGTACAACCAGTTAAACCTCTACACATTAAAAAAAGCCGGTGCTGATTATCTTATCAACCAGTGTGATATTATTTTAATAGGTAATCCCCGTGACCTTATAGTAAATAATAACAAAGGAAATGGAACTCCTGGTAAAAGAGCTACGTTGATTGGCTTTCCTGATTATGGCAAAGGAGTTATTGTGCAATTGCCCGGAACCAAAGTAGAAGTAAGTGGTATCAATAAAGTATTGAAATCATCAGGCTACCAGGTGTCTGAATTTATACAACAAGATGCTACTGAAACGAACCTGAAATCGGCAAAAGAAGTTTCTATTTTACATATTGCCACACACGGATATTTTTTGAAAGATGTGGAGAAAACAAGCTGGCCGATTGGTGTGCATGCAGATAATGCAAAAGACAATGTATTGCTTCGTTCAGGGTTGATGCTGACTGGCGCATCGGAAGCAGATAAATCAAAAGCCGGTTTAGATAGTAGCAACAATGGTATCATTACTTCGTATGAAGCGATGAACCTTGATTTAAAGGGAACCAACCTGGTTGTGCTTAGTGCCTGCGAAACCGGCTTAGGTGAAATAAAGGCCGGCGAAGGTGTATATGGATTGCAAAGGGCCTTTTTAGTGGCCGGTGCCGAAGCTATTGTGATGAGCCTCTGGAAAGTGGATGATGGAGCTACCCAGCAACTGATGAATAATTTTTACACAAACATGATGAAAACCGGCGACAAACAAAAGGCGTTCAAGCAGGCGCAGCAGCAGTTAATGACAAAATTTAAAGAGCCGTACTATTGGGGTGCTTTTGTAATGATGGAGAATTGAGCTTCGCTAACCACAGATTACACAGATTAAAGCACAGATAACACTGTCCAATCTGTGAGGATTAAATCTGTGTAATCTGTGGTAAACTGTTTTAATTAATTAAAATGCCAGCAACAATAGAAGGAGAATATTACCTGGAAGGATTACGGGAAATGGCATCCGGTTTTTTATTCAGACCGGACGGCAGCTTTCAGTTCTTTTTTACCTATGGTGCGATGGACAGATTTGGTTCAGGTAAGTGGGAGCAGAATAACGGGCAATTAATTCTTAACAGCCGCACCAAACCGCCTTACGACTTTGCATTGGTGGATAGTAAAACCCAGTCACACGACTTTATAAATATTAAAATGGACTCCGCCAATCCGGCATTGCTACGCCATGTGTTTTGCAGTTTGCAGAATGGGGTAGAAGGAACCTGGAAACAAATGAGCCAGTATGGTGATGTGCAGTTTCCCAAACAGCAGGTAGAAACAATTTCTTTGATACTGGAGTTTTGTCCTGAACGGTTTTCCACCATCCCTATCCACGAGCAGGAAAACAATGAATTTACTTTTCGTTTTGAACCAACAATTATGGAGGTCTTCTTCGAAAATTTTTCTCTGCAGGTTACACCGGATGGATTATCCGGTAACCATCCGTTGATGGAAGGAGATGTGTTTAGCTATGCTAAACAATAATTTTCATTATTTAATTGTGATTTATTAATGCTGATTAAGGGGTAGCTTTTTATTGCGATGCAAACAATCAACAGAAAAGGTTTTCAATCCCGAAGAGCCAGTCCCGATTTTTCGGGAGATGTAATTAATATAGTAATCGATAATCTACGGTTTTTAAAACCCCGAAGGGGTGATATGTCACCCCTTCGGGGTTTTATTTACATCTTTGCAAAACATCTTCTATAGTAATATCAGCCTTTCAGACTTTTGAAGGTTTCATATCTATTTATCGTTGTACGTCATTCCCCCTATTCCGGAACAGAATTAAATTCTTTGGCTAACGGATGAACAGTCCGAACTTTATGCAGACTCTCTGCAAGGCCGATATAAACATTGGTGGTTTACAACCCCGTGCGTCATTCTGGTTGAAATGCAATGTCAATTTAATTTGGCAGTTGATGAATTCAGTGGTGGTGTTGGTTTTACCAGCAACCCCGTTCAGAATATTCTATAATCTATACTGCATTTTCTTAGAGTCCTTTTTTATCACTTCAAAAAAATGATTATGGCAAAATTGGAAATGGATGTTATCAATACCAACTGTGCTGGTATTGACATTGGCAGCCGCTCTCACTTTGTAGCTGTAGGCCAAGGGCTGGAAGATGTAAAAGAATTTGGTGTGTATGCAGAAGATTTAACTGCAATCTGTGAGCACCTGAAAAAACACAACATTAATTCGGTGGCCATGGAAAGCACCGGCACCTACTGGCAAAACCTGTATGTGGAACTTGCTAAACATGGTTTTGATGTAACCCTATGCAACGGGAAATTTACAAAAAACATTAAAGGAAAAAAGACAGATGTAAAGGATGCAAGGTGGATTCAAAAACTGCACAGCATTGGATTGTTAAGCGGAAGTTTTTTGCCTGATGACACTACTGAAACACTGCGTACCTATTGCAGGCAAAGAACCAACTGGCTGCAACTATCTGTAGAAGCAACCCATAAAATGCAGAAGTATCTTAAACTACTCAACTTTAGATTGGATGTAGTGGTAAAAGATGTTTGCGGACTTACTGGCCTTACTATTATTGCAGACATTTGCAATGGCAATCTTGACCCACAAAAATTGGCACAACACAGACATGGCAACTGCAGAAAATCTTATGATGAAATTGCAAAAGCCTTAAAGGGGAACAACCGTAAAGACTATCTGTTCGGTTTAAAACAGGAGTATGACAGTTATTTATTCTTTCAAAAAAAGATAGAAGACTGTGATAAGCAAATCAACAGTTTTTTAAAAGTGCAGATTAACACAGACCCGGTAAAAAAAAACTTCGTACCGATGACAAAGTCCATAAACGAATAAACAAAAATTCACTTAAGGGTATTGATTTAAACCAGGCATCCTACCAATATTTTGGTGGTGTAGACTTAATGAAAATAGAAGGTGTTAGTCATGCCACGGTTTTAACACTGATGAGCGAAGTGGGGCCGGAAGGATTTAAGAAATTCGAAACAGCCAAGCAATTTGCAAGCTGGCTCCGGCTTGCACCCAATAATAAAATAAGCGGGGGCAAAGTATTAAGCAATAAAATTCCAAAGGGAAGCAACCGGTTAAAAATTGCCTTGCGAAATGCAGCTAATGCAATCGGTAATTTAAAAGAAACGCATTTGTCTGATTTTTTTAAACGGGTAGCCTATAGAAGAGGAAGAACGGCAGCAGTAAGTGCCACCGCACGGAAGCTTGCCGTTATCATCTGGAACATGATATCAAAAAATATAGCCTACACACCCCCAACCGAATATTTATTTCTTGACCAGAAAAGAAAGATGAGAGTCATAGATAAAAT
>JBKJIX010000213.1:0-10312 GCA_046598205.1 Chitinophagaceae bacterium | reverse complement strand
GTTTCAAGGCTGGTAGCATTACGAAAAAGAATTCCTGTTTTAGCAGCACGGCCCAACCCAACAGCAATAGCAGCCGGAGTAGCCAATCCCATTGCGCAGGGGCATGCAATTACTAATACGGCAATGCTTCGCATTAAAGCCGGGGTGAAATCTTTTAATACGATCCAGGTGATGATTAATGTCAGTACTGCAATTCCTAAAACTATAGGAATAAATATACCGCTGATTTTATCTGCTAATTGTTGCACGGGAGGTTTTTCTCCCTGGGCCTGTTTTACCATATTTATTATACCGGATAATACCGTATCATTTCCAACAGCCGTTACTTGTGCTTTTACTGTTCCATCACTGATAATACTTCCGCCAATCAATTTGTCTTTGACAATTTTATGTACGGGTGCACTTTCACCGGTTACAATGGCTTCACTCACCTGCACATCTCCCCATAAAATTTTACAGTCAATCGGAACTTGCTCACCACTCTTTATCAGGATTAAATCCCCGACCCTCAGGCTGGTATTTTCAACCGGGAAAATCTGTTCCTTATGTTCATCATCAAATGCAATCATATTGGCCATCACTTTTTGTGATTTGGCCAATTTGTTCAACTCTCTTTGTGTGGAAGCAATGGAAGCTTCTTCTAAATAATTACCGAGGAAAACCAGTGTAATAATTGTAGCAGCAGTTTCATAAAACATATACTGCTCTGCCTGTCCTGTCAACGACCCATACAAACTATAAATGAAAGCAGCCGTAGCACCAATAGCAATCAGTACGTTCATATTAGGCATACCATTGCGGATGCTTTTCCAGGCACTTTTGCCAAAGAAACGCATACCCACAATGTAAACAGGAATAGTAAGTGCCAGTTGCACCCAATGATTCATCAGCCAGTGAATATGTAGACCGGGAATCATGTGCAACATCAACAACGCAGTAAAAGGAAGGCAAAACCAAAATCTTTGTAAATGTGTTGACAGTAAAGTTTTGAGTTGTGAGTTTTGGGTTGTGAGTTTCTTCTCCTTATCATTCACTACAGAATATCCCAAGCCTTCTATGCCGGTACTTATTTTTTCTTTTGCAAAACTTTCTGTTGCATCAAATATCACATCACCGGTGGCAAAATTCACTTTCACATTCTTCATACCCTGTTTTTCCAGGTATTTGTGAATGTTTAATGCACAGGTGGTGCAATCCATTCCATCTACTTTCCATTGAACCTTTTCCATAGAGTAAAATTAACAAACTTTCAATGGCTGCTTTTCCGAATATAGAAATACTATAACAACAAGGCGGCATAAAATGAGATATTTGATCAGGAGAGTTTTTTTCTTACTCCCTTTAGGGGATGGGGGTTAAATTTGTGACATGGAATGGATTTTTTCTCTTGATAATATCAACGATGTTGCAAAAGACTTCTGGAAAGCGGTGGATGGTAAAACTGTTTTTGCCTTTCATGGTCAAATGGGTGCTGGTAAAACTACTTTCATTCATGCACTATGTGATGTAAAGGGAGTGAAGGATGTGGTAGGCAGTCCTACTTTTTCTATTATTAATGAATACGAGTATGTCCCGATAGCCATCGGGAGTGAAGGAACAAAGAAGGTTTTATTCCATATGGACCTCTACCGGATAAAAGATGAGGAAGAAGCCCTGCGGACAGGTGTGGAAGATGCTTTATACAGTGGTTATATCTGCCTGGTTGAATGGCCGGAAAAGGCTCCGGGTATTTTTCCTGATGACAAAGTGGATGTTTTTATCGAAGCAATTAACGAAAGGACGAGGCGAATCAATATTGAAAAATTACATTGAATTTCAAAGAATTAAATTAAAATAGTTTACTATTGATAGTCAATAGTAAATAGTAAACTATTTACTCTATCTTTACTTCTCAATGATGATTAAGGAGAAGATAATAAAGTTGTTGAAAGAAAGAAATGACCTGTCTGTTAAAGAGATGATTGACTTGCTGCATGTATCCAAGCAGGCTATTCATAAATCAATCATTCAATTGCTGGAAGCCGATGAAATTATTAAGTTCGGCAAAGTCCCCAAAACAATTTACCGGCTAAAAGAAAAGCAACAGGCTACTGAAACTGCTACAATAACTATTGATGACAAATCCGCACAGTTTTTACAAAATAATTTCTTGCTTGTTACAGAAACGGGAGAAATGAAAGAAGGTGTGGATGGATTTACTATTTGGTGCAGGCAAAGAAAGCTGCCAGTAGAAAAAACCATTTCAGAGTTCCTTACAACAAAAGCTAAATATGAACAGTATTACAACAAACTGGGTTTAATTGATGGCAATGAAAAACTACAGAACACAAAAGGTTACGATAAAATTTTCCTGGACCATGTTTATTATCTCGACTTTTATGTCATTGAACGGTTTGGCAAAACAAGATTAGGGACACTGCTGCACTACGCCAAGCAAGGGCAGAATAAATTTTTAATGAATAAAATTGTGCAGGAGATAAAAGTAAAAGTGGAACAGTTATTAAAAACGGGGAAGTATAATGCAGTGGGATATGTGCCACCAACTATACGAAGAGAAGTACAGATAATGAAATACCTGGAAACACATTTGAAAGTAAATCTGCCCAAAGTAAACATCCAGAAAATATCTGGTATCATACCGGTGCCTCAAAAATCATTAAGTAAGCTGGAAGAAAGGATAACCAACGCAGAGAATACATTTGCGGTGAGTGAAAAAGTAAAATATAATCACTTGTTGCTGATTGATGATGCGGTGGGCAGCGGTTCCACCCTGAACCAGATAGCTGGAAAAATAAAGCAAAAGGGAATAGCCAAAAAGGTTACAGGATTGGCTATTGTCGGAAGCTTTAAAGGGTTTGATGTAGTGACAGATGTGTAAATGAAGCCGCTAAAAATCGCTGATATTTAAGTACATTTGAATAACTAGTTGCTTGTTTCTGGTTGCTCTATCCTGCAACCTGTAAAGACTTTTTATTCTTTAAGAAACCAGTAACAAGAAACCATCAACCAATTCATGAGCCAGCATAAACCAACAATAAGTACTTCTTTCAGCTACGAAACATTAGAAGAAACCCTGGATATAAAGCCAAAAGCCGAAGGAATGATGATTGGTATTCCCAAGGAAATTGCTTTCCAGGAAAACCGTATTGCTTTAACTCCCGATGCAGTGAGTGTTCTGATAAGCAATGGCCACCAGGTAATGATTGAGCATAATGCCGGCGAAGCCTCTCATTTCAGAGATAAAGATTACAGTGAAGCTGGAGCTAAGATTGTATATGACAGGGAAAGTATTTTTAAAGCTCCGATACTGGTAAAAAGTGCCCCGGTAATTGATGAAGATTTAGACTTGCTGCAGTTAAACCAAATCATCATTTCTCCTATTCATCTTTCTATCATGAAAGCGGAAATATTGGAGAAGATGATGGAAAAAAAAATCACGGCGATTTCGTTTGAGAACTTAAAAGATGACAGTGATTCTTACCCTATAGTTCGGAGTATGAGTGAAATTGCCGGTAGTGCGGTCATGCTGATCGCCGCACAATACCTTGGTTCGGCTAATCATGGTAAAGGAGTTTTGTTAGGCGGCATTTCTGGTATTGCACCTACAAAAGTTATCATCATTGGTGCGGGTATAGTGGGGGAGTATGCAGCAAGAGCGGCCCTTGCATTAGGTGCTTCTGTAAAAGTATTTGACAATAGTGTGTATCGGTTAAAACGATTACAGAATAATATAGGACATCGTTTATGGACATCTGTAATAGAACCAAGAATGCTGGCCAAACAATTAAAAACCTGCGAAGTGGCGGTAGGTGCATTAGGTTCCGAAACCGGCAGAACACCAATGGTAGTAGCTGAAGAAATGGTAAGTAATATGCGGCCCGGTTCTGTTATTATTGATGTTAGTATTGACCGGGGTGGTTGTTTTGAAACATCAGAAATCACTTCACATGAGCATCCTATCTTTATGAAATATGGTGTGATACATTATTGTGTTCCTAATATCCCATCGGGCTTTTCCCGAACTGCATCGCAGGCCATCAGTAATGTGCTGATGCCTTTATTATTGGAAGCTGGTGAAGAAGGTGGGTTTGAAAAACTCGTTTGGCATAAACTGCATCTCCGTAGCGGCATTTATTTATTTAAAGGCGCACTGACTAATTTCTATCTTAGCCAACGGTTTGATTTAAAGTACACGGATTTGAATTTGCTGATTGCAAGTCAGCGGTAAATTTTAAAGCCATGCCGGATTTCACAATTTCAAATCATGCGAAAGAGCAAATGGAGTTCAGGCAGATTTCTTTGGAGATGGTTATGAGTATTTTAAGTAACCCGCATCAAATACTTATAGAAGAAGGGAGAAAAATTTGTCAATCAATCAGTAACTTTGATGGCGAAGGCGATTATTTGGTAAGAGTATTTGTAAATATTGCGAAATAGCCTGATAATGTGATTACTGTTTACCCGACTTCTAAAATTGAAAAATACTATGAAGGTTAAGTATGATAAAGAAGTTGACATTCTCTACATCAGGTTAAGTGATAGCCCGATAAAACAGAGCGATGAGGATAAGCCTGGTATTATACTTGATTATGCAGAAGATGGCTCTATTGTAGCCATTGAGATACTTGATGCCTCCAAGAAATTGCCACAGCCTTACAAAGTGGAATACGAAGTAGCTTGAATTTGATATTTGAATTTGCTGATTGCAAGTCAGCGGTAAATACCGTCTGACCGTCCCGGTCTCACGGGCAGATAAGCCTCAGGACATGAGTAAATCGTTTTCCCCCTTTTTAGAAAAATTCAGAAGGATAACATCTGGCACAGGCTATATGCCGGAGATTGACGGGCTGCGGTTTATTGCTATTGCCTGGGTGGCGGTGCTGATGCACCTTTGTAATATTATTGATACCAATTTATACGACAGGCAACTGATCACCAGTACATTTTTTTCAAAAATAGTGTTGGAAGGTGGTCATGGTGTTTCTTTCTTTTTTATGATCAGTGGATTTATTCTGGCGCTGCCTTTTGTAAAAGAGAAACTCTATGACGGAAACAAAGTATCGCTACGGAAGTATTATTGGAGAAGGCTTACAAGACTTGAGCCGCCTTATATTGCTGCATTATTAACTGCGTTTGTACTCCTGGTTATTGTGGTAAAGAAGTATTCTTTTTCAGAGTTGTCAGATAATTTTCTCGCCTCGCTTTTCTATTTGCATAATTTCATTTTCCAGGAGCATTCAAAAGTGTTACCCGTGGCCTGGTCGCTGGAAGTAGAAGCACAGTTCTATATTCTGGCACCGTTTCTTTCTTTTGTTTTTTTTATAAAACATAATTTTTTCAGACGACTTCTTCTTTTTTCATTGACTACCTGGGGTAATATAATCGAATATAATAATCTGTGGAACCCGGCTTCCCCTTTTATAAATTTCATTTGCTATTTTTTAATGGGTATGTTGCTGGCCGATCTCTACTGTGCCAAGTGGAAACTTTTTGATAACAGTCAGGTATGCCGTTGGGCAGGAATTATACTTTTTATCGGTCTTCATTTTATTTTTTCTGTTGATGCAAGAGAGCTTTTCTTACTCAAGATGTATTTAATGGCCATATTCTTTTATATAGCCATCACTAACGAATGGTGGAAAAAACTGCTAAGCATTCAGTGGGTATCAATTATCGGCGGAATGTGTTATTCGATATATCTCCTGCACCTGATCATAATGTCCGCTGTAACAAAAGTGCTGGTACACCTGCCGATTGAAAATAAAATACTTGGTTTTTTTGTGTATGGAATTATAATTCTTGCAACAGTATTGGCAGGCTGTGCCATCTTCTACAGGTTAATTGAACAACCTTGTATGAGGAGAGATTGGTATAAGAATATTTTTAAAAGAAAGTCACCTCCTGCGACGGGAAATTAATATCATTTATAATCCCCCATATTAATCTTCTCCCTGCAAAACTTATACTCCACCTCATCATTACTGCTCACCACCACCAACCTGTCTTTACAATAATCAGTAATCAGAGAATGATACAATTCAATCCCCGCTGCATCCAGGTTAGTACAAGGTTCATCCAGTAAAACAATCGCAGTATCAGAAAAAATACATTGTGCCAGCTTCACCCGTTGCTTCATACCGGATGAATAATACCGGATTTGCTTATTCACTGCTTTTTCCAAACCAAGAACAGTAATGATTGAATCAGTAGTAATACCTGAAAGAAAAGGCTTAAACCCATGATGAAACTCCAAAAACTCTCTTAGCGTCATTTCTTCCACCACTTCTAAGTACGGCGCACAAATTGAAACGTAACGATATACTTCTTCATTCTTCTGTTCCTTGTTCGATATTCGATATTCTATTTTTCCTTCATTAATATACATGCCACCGCTTAATGCTTGTAGCAACGTACTCTTGCCCGAACCATTCGGCCCCGTAATAGCATACGATTGTCCTGCTTCAAATGTATAGTTGAGATGACGGAATATCCAGTCCCGGTTAAACCGCTTACCGGCATCATACAGGCAGATCGTCATCGCTGCTGCCTTTGGTAAAACGTTTAATGATACCTCTTCCGCTTTCACGGATGAAAGTTACTATTTCATCCCGTTCATCGGTGGCGGGCATTTCTTCTTCTATATATTCCACCGCCTGGCTGGTATTCATCCCTTTATTATACAGTATCCGGTAAATATCAAGGATGTGGTTAATACGTTCTACACTAAAACCCCGGCGTTTTAAACCAATCGAATTTACTCCTGCATAACTTAAAGGAGTACGGCCTGCTTTTATATACGGAGGCACATCTTTACTAACCAGTGAGCCGCCACCAATAAAACAATGGGCACCAATTTTTACAAATTGATGTACGGCACACATCCCGGCGAGTATACTCCAGTCGCCAATGGTAACATGTCCAGCTACCTGGGTATTATTGCTGGTAATGCAGTTATCACCTACCAGGCAATCATGTGCAAAATGGCAATACGCCATAATGAGGCAATTTTTACCAATAACTGTTTTCTCCCGGTCTTTTGTACCACGGTTGATGGTAACAAACTCACGGATGGTAGTGCCATCGCCAATATAAACATTAGAGTATTCACCCTGAAATTTCAAATCCTGCGGAATGGCCGCAATAACAGCACCGGGAAAAATGCGGCAATTCTTACCAATCCTTGCCCCTTCCATAATTGTTACGTTGGAACCGATCCAGGTACCATCGCCAATTTCTACATCCTGATGAATAACGGTGAACGGGTCAATCTTCACATTGGTAGCCAGCCTTGCATTAGGATGAATGTATGTATGCGGATGAATCATGTAGTTGGTTAAAAAAAATCTCCCGGGAGACGGGCCTGTCTGCCGAAGGCAGGCAAAGTTAGCTGATACAGCTAAAAACTGAACTTTTTTTAGTTATACTTTGTTAAATATCAGGTTAGAAGAGTGCTAATCAAAGTCACAACATCAAAAATAAACAGGAATCATTAGATTTGCAGTCAGAATGCACAACCCTCCGGATATATTGGCTTTGGCTTACAAGCAAAACCTGATGCAGGATCAGTTGGTATTGTTGCAGGAAAGGGAGCAACAGATTCCCGGTTCTGTCAATTATACTATCAACCGCTACAGCCGAAATTCTCAATGGAACATTGAAGACACCGGTATGCTGGTCTATCACTATACAAAAAGTGAACCCAAAGAAAATTACCTTGAACTGCGGTTCTGCGTTAGCGGTAATGTGTATTGCCGAAAGAAGAATACAGAGTGTGATATGTGCCAGTTCAGCGCATCAAAAACCTGTATGGAAAGGGTAGATAGTGTGGATGTGGTAAGTTTTAAATTTTCACCGGCACACCTTAGCCAGTTTGTAAAACCAAGAAAAGGCAACACCGTACTCACAGATGATATACTGAACTTCGATCATCGTTCCTCTTTTACCAAAATACTTCCGCTGTGTGGTAAAACAAGAATGGTGTTGGAGGGGGTATTGAACCATACCTATAGCGACAGCCTGGAAAATATTTACATCAATGCACAAACCCAGATGTTGCTATTATACAGCCTCGATTGTATGCTGGGCGAAAAAGAAATTGATGTGGTGAATTGTAAATTCCTTGCCAATGAACTGGACAGGGAAAAAATCATCAAAGCAAGAGAGATTTTATTACAACATATTGGTGAGCCTATAACCATCAAAGAACTTAGCCGTAAAGTAGCCATCAATGAATGTTACCTTAAAAAAGGATTCAAAGAATTATTCGGCACAACCATATTCGACTTCTATCAAAGTCAACGCATGGAACATGCTAAATATCTTTTATATGAAAAAGGATTGAGTGTAACAGAAGTTTCTATGCTGCTTGGCTATTCCTCCATCTCTCACTTCTCTACAGCTTTCAAAAAGCATACAGGGTTGAAGCCTTGTGAATTGTTGTTGAGATAAGAAACCCTGTCCCTAAAGGGAACTTAGATTTAAAACATCTTCTTTCTATTACAGCAATTCCGAAATTCTAACTTGTATTTTAACCAGGTGTATTATTATACCAATTAGACATTTAAAATACGCCTTATTATCGGGTACTATAATGATGTTTTATTTTGAACTTCTGAGTCACCTCCTTCGTCGGTGAAGCAAGTCTCCGATTAAAGTACGGTTCGATAAAAGATCAGCGTCTTGCCATGCCGACGAAGGAGGCATCTCGGAGAATAATGGATAGGGTTGTTTCAAAGTCTAATCGGTATTAATATAATTTTCTTTAGAGAAATATAGCATACTATAATGACTCATGGACCTAAGTTCCTCCTGAGTTTATCGAAGGATAGGGACAGGGCTCAAAAAGTCTTCTTCAACTCCGGATCAGTCAAAATAATATAATCACCCAGCTTAGCAAACTTCTCCCACCCGATAGCCATCGGGTCAGGATTAGCAAACGAACTATCGCTGAAACAACTGATATTTAAAATCTTCAGTTTCTTATTTCTGTTTTGTAATTGTGCCGCAGTGCCAAGCTTTTCATCGCAATGAAAACGGCCTACCATATGAAATATTTTTTTGTCTTTATTTTTCTTCCAATAATTATAAATGCTGTTCGCCATTCCTGCATCCCAAAGACTCTGACTGTAAAAGATGCGGGCATTACCCGTGCCGGGGCTGCCACCTTTCATAAAATCCATAAACTTTTCCCGGTAGCTGCCGGTTGCAGTATCATATGGCAGCGGCGGTAAGAAACGCTTCGATGATTTCGGAAGGCTGTCCAATGATTGCATTCCTTTCCGGCTTACCATATTTACATACCGTCTTGGTGGATTAGCTGCAATCACATTCAGTTTATTTTGTTTGGCTATCTCCACTGCCGGTTTATAGTCTTTATAATTGCTCCAGGCTCTTGCTTCTTTTATCATCCTTTCTTCGCTGATAAAACCGTTCAGGTATTCATTCAGTACTAACTGGCAATCTGTTTCAAACATTTCCATGCTGAGGGCAAGTTTGTTGCCATATTGTTTTTGCAGGGCATTGAATATCTCCTTTTCCATATAGTGCCCCGCACTGTCATTGTGTTCTTCCCCAAAAAATAATACGTCTGCATCTTTACAATCAATAGCAATCTGTTCAGTTGTAGTTAATTGTTTGGTATGGGTATTATAAATTTTATAATGTTTCTCAATACCTGTTTGGGAAAAAGATAATAAGCAAATAAAGAAGCTAGTAGCAAAAAATAGAAATTTCATCAATTTTTTTTGTTGTACAATTTACAAATAAATAAGCGGCGATGGATTAAGCTGCTACCTTTATTTTTGCGGAAAGAATATAAATGACACCGGATTGGTTTAATCTATTGGCCCGCAGCCGCCGTTCCACCTTTCCGGATCAGCTTGATGCGGGACGAAAAGTGGACGGCACTATTATAAAAGAAATACTTACGAATGCAATATGGGCACCTAATCATGGCAAAGAAGAGCCCTGGCATTTTACTGTAATCTGCGATGAAGGATTAGTAAAATTTGCAACTTTTCAAAGTGAATTGTATAAAGAACTGGCAGGCGATAATTTTAAAGAAATCACTTATAACAAATTGAAGCAGCAACCCCTCAAAGCTTCACATATCATTGCCATTGGAATGAAACGAAGCAGCAATAAAAATATTCCTGAAGCAGAAGATATGGAAGCAGTAGCCTGTGCAGTGCAAAATATTTATTTATCAGTAACGGCTTATGGATTGGGTGGCTACTGGACAACTGGTGGAATTACTTACCGGCCACAAGCAAAATCTTTTTTTGGATTAGGAGAAAATGATAAACTGCTTGGA
>JBKJIX010000188.1:0-20386 GCA_046598205.1 Chitinophagaceae bacterium | reverse complement strand
GCTGTGAGTTCACCAAGGCTGGCCATTTTTTCGGATTGTATTAATTGGGTTTGGGTGGTTTTCAGGTCGTCTAACATTTCTTCCACTTTTTTCTTCTGCTGTTCAATCTCTGTATTGAGTTTAGTAAGTTCCGTATTTCTCAACCTCACCGCTTCCGATTCTTTTCTTGTTTGCTCCGCTTTATGTGTTATTTCCAGGTTGGCTACTTTCTGTGTAATGGCATTTTTCTGCAGTTCTTTTTCAAGCTGTATGTGCAGCTCCAATTGCTGAACAGCTTCTTTAAAATTTTCCTGCTGCTTGTAATATTTATACAGGGCAAGCCGGGTTTCGCTTACAAGTGGTGTCGCTTTTATCTCTTCGGTAATTTTTAAAGCCCCGTGCAGCCATTCAATAACCTGTTGCCCTTCATTTTTTTCTGAATAATTGTTGTGCATGCGGGCAAGGAATAAAAGAATTTCTGATTCCCCTTTTTTATCTCCCGATGCTTTTCTTATCTGAAGGCTTTCATGGCAAAATTTAATAGCATCTTCGGTATTCCCTGTTTTTTCGTAAATTTCTGCCAAGTACTGTAAGGCGTTAGCTTCGCTCCGTTTATCGCCGGTAACTTTGCTGATGGCAAGGCTGTGGTTACAATATTCAATGGCCTGCGGGTAATCTTTTAGTTTTAAAAAAGTAAAGGCAATATTATCAAGGCTTCCACCTTCGCCAAGTTTATCTCCTGAATCCTGCCTGCTTTTTAATCCTTCCTTAAAATATTCCAATGCCCGGGTATAATCACCATTGTCAAAATAAATGGAACCGATGATATTGATAGGATAAGATTGATATAGCTTGTTATTGTTTTCCCTGTGTACGGAAAGACTTTTGTACAAATAATCCAATGCTTTTTCAAAATTGCCGAGGTATTTATAGGTAACACCAATCTGGTACAGGTTGAAGGCTTCGTTGATGGCAAAAGATGTTTGCTGACTTAACTCCAATGCTTTAAACAACAATTCCAGTGCGGCCCCAAAATTGCCCCAGTTGCGCTGCACAATGGCGAGGTATTCATACACCACCGCCTGTCCCCTAAGGTCGTTGATAGATTGAAACAGGGATAACGACTCCTGCAAAAGCGGCTGGGCTTCATCATTTTTTGAAAGGCGTACATAGCAAAAGCCCAGCGACCGGGTAGCTTCGGCAATACCTTTTATATAATTAATACTCCTTGCCAGGCTAAGCGACTCCTGGCTTAGTTCAAAAGCTTTGGGAGAATCATTAACCCGTATATCCCATGCCTGTTGATTGAGCTTGTCAATATTATCTTTCTGCAACAGTGTACCTGCGTCATTTTTCATGTAATAACTATTTAAATTGCAGGGTACAGATTACCGCTTTGGCGGATTATATTTTGTCGTTCATCCTATTTTCCTAATCTTTAGTTGCTGAAATTAATGATTTATTAAACACCTATAAAATAAGACATTATGAATGAAAGGAATGCGGAATTACAGGGTATCAGAGATACGGTAACATTATATACAGAAGGTGTACATACCGGCGATATTGATATGCTGAAAAAAGCATTTCATCCCAATGCGATGATGTATGGAGCCAGCGGCGAAAACATTACTGTTACAGAAATTCAAGGCTTGTACGACTATATTGCCGCACATGAACCTACCACCAAAACCGGCGAACCGCACCAATGTTTTGTTACTTCAATCCAGTATGCAGGTAATGCTGCATTTGTTGAAGTGGTGGAGGAATCATTGTTTGGTCATGATTATACCAATTACCTGCAATTATTAAAAATAGATGGAAAATGGGTAATTGTTTGCAAAACATATAATGCTACCCCTTCAACCAAATAGTTTTATTTCATATAAAATTCCCAGGCTATTCTGTCCGGATCTTTAAAAGCCACATAGAGTTTATTTAAGGCGCCATCGAGTTTAACACCGGTGTTATCAACGCCGGCTCCGGTAAGCTCTTTTGTAACACGATGAAGTTCTTCTTCTGTTTCGCAGGTGAGTGCAATATGGTCAAGGCCTACTTCAAAAGGGCTAAAGGTTGAATACTCTTTATTTCTCGGATCTGCTTTTTTAAAAGCAAGATAGATGCCCGCAGCTGCAAAAATGATCAGGTCAGGTGTGTCAATAGCGAGTTGGAAGCCAAGAATATTCTGATAAAAGTTTTTTGTGACTTCAAAGTCAACCGACCGGAGACAGATGTGATGAATGCCGGGTGTGGTGGGGTTGATTGACATAGTTAAGGTTAAAGTTTATAAATGATAAAATCGTTAACATTCCTTTTCCAACACTGCTACAATTTTTGCATAAAATTCCCGGGCCCTTTCTGGTGTGCTTCCAATGCAAACAACACCCAATTTTCCATATTGAGATAAGGCACCAATAAGATGAAACATGACCCCTTCCTGCGAAGTGCCATCGTAATGCAAATCGTTGACCATTGCAATATCAATCAAATCATGCGGACTAAGGCCACGATACTTTTCATTCTTTAAATTATCAGAACAAAAATAATAACGGACCAAATGCCCTTTGGAAGTGTAGTACGTTCCTTCCTCCGCATTATAAATACCATCCGTTAAAAACTGCAGCATCAGGAATGGGTGTGTGGTACCTCCTTTACGTAAATTAATTTCTATTGGATAATGTTTCCAGCCATCATTATCTTTTACCGAAATAAAATCAACGGCAAACCGACCCAGTACTCCTTTCTTTTTCAAGGCTTCCGCTACTTTTCTTCCCATTACTCCAAGCTCCACAGCATAATCAGTAGATGCGGGAAATTGTGCGCCGATATACACTTGTCCGCTTTCGCCACTAAGTTGCTGGTCGTGGGTGGAGATAATTTCAATATTACCGGTTGGTGTTATCCGGCATTGCACCGATGGCGATTCTTTAATATCCCCCTCTAAAAATTCTTCTACAATGCCGCCCATGTTTTCATACTTGTGTAAAAACATTGCATAAGAAAGGTCTTCGGCTACCAATTTCAATCGCTGCTGCAAGTTTTCTTTTATCCAGTTTTTCAAATCAGCAGCCTCCTCTGAACCTGCATAAGAAAAAACGGCATTGCCATCGCCGGAAAAACCATCATTCACCTTTACCACTCCTTTTCGCAAAGCAGAGTTCTGTTGTTTCATTTTGGTCAATCCTTCTATAATATCCTCTTCTGTATGAAGATTTTCAAACCCGGGCGGCACTGACAAATTACATTCCCGGAAAATTTTGCGGCCATGACTTTTACTTCCCAACTTATACAAATCAGGATCGCAACCATAAATAGGAAGTTGCAACTGTACAGCCAGTGATCGTTCCTGTTCTGTAACAATAAAACAAGACATGTGGGCTTCATGGTCGGGAGGAATAAAATCTTTTATCCGTTGTATTAGCCTTGGTCTTTCTAAAATTTTTTCAATCAATGGCTTGTGTGATGAGTCATGGCAACTAAGTAATGTCAATCTTCGTTGTGCATGATAACCAGTGATGCCTGGCAGCATGTGCAGGTAATAATCTATAATAACCGGGTCTATTGTTTCGCTGGTAACATAAATAACATTGGTGCGGGGCATCCGTAACAGCATTAGCATACAAAGCAGCCGTTCTTCATAATGATTAACGCCACTTATCTTGGATAGTATTTCCGGGTCCATTGTTAGCGATGGAATAATGATAACAGTGCGGGGTGCCAGTTTATCCGGAAACACATGTTCAAACTGTTGGGGAAACCGTTTCTGTATTTTTTTGAATTGTATAGCTTCGGCAACAGAATCCCTGGCAGGAACTGCACTGTTGCCGGTTATTGTTAGATTATTTTTTTTAACTGCCGTCATTGCAGAAAAGATTTGAATTTATTATTAAATGTGTCAGATGCTCTGCGATTCTTCGACAAACCCGATAACTATCGGGTCTGGGCAGGTCGTCAGACACCATTATGCTTCTTGCCCTGTCCACAATGCACCGCCAATGCTATCCCTTGCAGCACCGGTAACGGAAGATAGCACATTATATTCCTGCCGCCAGCGCAGCACCCCGATAAATGCCATCACTAATGCTTCTTTAAAGTTCACTAATTTTTTATCCGGTACTATCACTTCAATATTAAATTCTTTCAGGCTATCGCTTAACCGCTGAATTAAAAAAATATTGAAGCCACCACCGCCGGTAGCAAGAAGTCGGGAGTCGGAAGTCGGGAGTCGGGAGTCGGCCACTGCATTTTTTATTTGTATAACGATATGTTCAACATAAGTTCTGAGGGCATCTTTTATTTCGATGCCGCTATCCTTTATAATCGGATAAACTATATCGGTTCCAAAATCGTTAGCCAGTGATTTTGGATACGGCTGTTTGTAATAGTCCAGTGCATTTAGTTTTTCCAATAAATCTTCATCTACTATTCCGCTTGCAGCTATTTGTCCACCATCATCATATTCTTTTCCTATTTGATTTACCAGCATATTTAAGACCCGGTTTGCAGGGCATACATCATAAGCAATATACTTATCTGTATTAAAAGAAATATTGGCGATGCCGCCGAGGTTCAGAAAAAAATGATAATCTCCAAGCAATAGCTTTTCTCCAATGGGTACAATCGGTGCCCCCTGCCCGCCAAATGCCACATCCATTGCCCGTAAATCTGTTACAACAGGCAATTGCGTAACTGCTGCAATAGCTGCTCCATCTCCCAACTGTGCCGTCATTTTCTTATCAGGTATATGAAATGTAGTATGGCCATGCGAAGCAATAACGGCGACTTTATAGTGTAGTTTATGCTCTTCAATAAATTTATTGATCTGCTGACCGGTATAATGACCATATTCAGCATGCAATAATTGATAATCCCTTGCCGAAAGGTTGATAGCATCCCTGAGTTTTGCCTCCCATTCTTTTGTATAAGCATAGCAATCAGCATGCAAAATTTCATAGGTCCATTTGCCACCCAGCTCCTGAAACTCCACAAAAGCAATATCCAGTCCATCCAGCGAACTGCCACTCATTAATCCAATAGCACGGTAAACCATGGAATTTATTTTTGATTGAAGATTTTAGATTTTAGATTTGCTCATTATACGAAGCTTCTGCAAAGGTTTCAATTGTTCTTCAATATTAAATCAACAATATTAAATATTCAATAAATGATAGTTAACCTTAGCCAGCAACATTCTTTAATAAGTAATTGGGTAGGTGAGCTTCGCAATGTGAATGTGCAAACGGACAGGATGCGGTTTCGTCGTAACTTGGAACGTATTGGTGAAGTAGCTGCATACGAAATCAGCAAAGTGCTGCCTTTTGTGGAGACCGACATACAAACTCCGTTGGGAATAGCCACTCATAAAGTGCTGAAAGAACAACCGGTGCTGGCTACCATCCTCCGTGCCGGCTTACCATTGCACCAGGGATTATTAAATTATTTTGACCAGGCCGATAATGCTTTTATATCTGCCTACCGCAAGCATAATAAAGATGGCAGTTTTGAAATCAGCCTCGATTATGTTTCCTGTCCTGAACTGGAAAACAGAGTGGTAATTATATCTGACCCCATGTTGGCTACCGGTTCATCACTGGTAAAAACAATTCATTATCTAAAAGAGGAGGGTCGGCCAAGGGAAATTCATATTGTTGTGGCCATTGCTTGTACAGTAGGAATTGAATATGTGAAAAGAGAGGAGCCTTCGGTTACTATCTGGTGCGGGGATATTGATGATGAGCTAACGGCCAAGGGCTATATCGTTCCAGGATTGGGTGATGCGGGAGATTTGGCTTTTGGAACGAAAGTGCAGATGTAGGAGAGGCTGCGAGTGGTTAGCTACGAGTTGCGAGTAGAGCCCTTATTGTTTGAGAGTCAGTCTCGTAACTCGAAACTCATAACTCATAGCGTTTTAAGAAGCAGCAATAATTCTACAACTCAGGTCTTAAAAATGTTGTATTTTTCAGTCTTGTACCAGACAGGAGATATAATCAACGAAAGATCAGGACAATTTCAACAGGAATAAAAACGTTTTACAGATCAGAACTTTGGTTGTGTATCCGCCTGACGGTGAAAAAACTATCTAAGCTGTGATGAAAAAATTTCTTTCTACCCTTACGGTTTGTGTGGCTTTTGTAAGTGTGTCAATGGCACAGGATCCTAACTTTTCTCAATTCTTTGCCTCACCACTTACGCTAAACCCTGCACTGACAGGTAAGTTTGACGGCATGTTCCGGATAGCCGGTAACTACCGTAATCAATGGCCAACTATAAATAATGCTTTTGTTACCCAAACAGCGTCTGTTGATTTTGGTATGCTAAAAAACCGCCTGGCAGATATTGACCAGTTGGGAGTAGGCATTCTGGGTTTATCTGACAGAGCAGGAGACGGAGTGCTGGTTACTAATTCTGCCGGTCTTTCCATTGCTTACCATAAAGGGCTGGATGAAAATGGTTTTCACCAGATAGGCGCAGGCTTTCAGGGCACTTATGTAAATAAGCGACTTGATATAAGTAAAGTAGATTTCGCTGATGAATTAACACCGTTTGGTTTTACCGGTGTAACGAGTGAAATTTTTGCCAGCAGCCAGGTTAATGTAAGCTATACCGACATTAATGCCGGAATTTTTTACAATGGAAGCACCAACGGCTATAATAATTTTTACCTCGGTGCTTCTATGTATCATCTTAACCGCCCTAAAGAAAGTTTCCAGGGGGGTGATTTTATTTTAACGCCACGGGTAACGCTACAGGCCGGTGGAAAAATTCCAATCGGGTCTTATCACAGTTTTAACATCAGTACCAATTATAGTTTTCAGGCCAATGCCAAAAATTTTGTGGTGGGTGGGGCTTTTTCGTATAATGTCAATAATGATGATGTTGATCCAACCAATGTTTTTCTGGGTGCCTGGACCCGCATCAGCAGTGTGTATAATGATGCCGTGATACCTTATGTTGGACTTGAGTTTAAGTCGCTCCACCTGGGCTACAGCTATGACATAAATGTAAGTGGGCTAAAAGCGGCATCCAATTCCGTAGGCGGCAACGAGATTTCACTGATTTACATAAAGAAACCGGGTGACCCGAATGCGAAAAAGCTCAACTGCCCGAGATTCTAATATTATTATTTAGTGCTCCTTTCCTAAAATATTTATAAACAGACTGTCTCATAAGGGGGCAGCCTCTTTTAATTATTTCAACACCTCCCTGCTTATCACCAGCTTCTGTATCTCACTGGTACCTTCTCCAATCGTACACAACTTAGCATCACGATAAAATTTTTCTACCGGAAAATCTTTGGTGTAGCCATAGCCGCCAAATATTTGCACGGCATCATTAGCAACTTTTACTGCTACTTCGCTGGCATAATATTTTGCCATTGCCGCTTCTTTGGTCATCGGTTGTTTGCGGTTCTTTAAATCGCAGGCTTGTAAGGTGAGTAAATCAGCAGCCGCTATTTCAGTAGCCATATCGGCTAACTTAAAAGAGATGCCCTGGAAAGAAGCAATCGGTTTATCAAACTGGTGGCGTTCTTGTGCATATTGCAGAGCGGCTTCATAAGCACCTTTGGCAATGCCCAATGAAAGGGATGCAATAGAAATTCTTCCGCCATCTAATATTTTCATCGATTGCTTAAAACCATCCCCAATCTCTCCCAAACGGTTGGCATCGGAAACACGGCAATTATCAAAAACCATTTCTGCCGTTTCACTGGCCCGCATCCCCAGTTTGTTTTCCTTTTTACCGGCACTAAAACCGGCTGCTCCTTTTTCTACTACAAATGTTGTTGAATTATTTTTTGCCCTTGTTTCCCCAGTACGGCAAACCACAACTGCTATATCACCACTCTTGCCATGCGTTATAAAGTTCTTTGTGCCATTGATGATCCAATCATTACCATCTTTTATGGCGGTACATTTCATATTGCCAGCATCACTGCCGGTGTTGGCTTCGGTAAGTCCCCATGCTCCTATCCACTCTGCAGTAGCCAGTTTGGGTAACCATTTTTTCTTTTGTTCTTCGTTGCCAAACGTCATAATGTGACCGGTGCAAAGAGAATTATGTGCAGCAAGACTTAACCCAATTGAACCGCATACTTTGGCAACTTCTTCAATTACCGTTTTGTATTCAAAATAAGAAAGCCCGGCACCGCCATATTCTTCGGGTACCAGCACACCCATTAAACCCAGTTTTCCCATTTCTTTAAAAATGTGAACAGGAAATTCCTGGCTTTCGTCCCACTCCATTACATGTGGTTTGATGTATTGTTGTGCAAAGTCCCGTGCAGTTTGAGCTACCTGTTGCGTAAGCTCAGCAGATTGAAAATTCATAAAATAAAAATCGTTGGTTGTTGCTGTAATAACTGTGCCACTCTCCATCCCGATACTTCGACAAGCTCAGTATTTCGGGAAAGGGGTGGCACAGTCTTGGGCCTTCATTAAATGCAAGCAAGCAATCATTAAAGGCAGGTGCAAGGTAAGGGAAAATTACATCAACTAACAAGTGTTAGCACAAAGAAATTTTGAATGGTTCATATCCTATTTAAAACTCAAGACGTAATCCATCATAAGCCAGGTGAATTCCATCGGGCAATTGTGCCTCAATCGTTTGATGTATGCCCAGTTGGTGGGAAATATGAGTGAAATAAGCAGCAGGAATTTTCAATTCCTGCACTAACCCAATTGCTTCATCCAACGTAAAATGGGAAATATGTGCCTTTTTCCGGAGAGCATTCAGCACCAGCACCTCACTCCCTTTTATCTTTCCCTTCTCCGCTTCATCAATTTTATTAGCATCAGTGATGTAAGTAAATTTTCCAAACCGGAAACCCAATACCGGCATTTTTAAATGCCATACCAGGATAGGTGTAACAGGAATATCACCAACTACAAACGGTTCAAGGGTAATCGTATTAAGATTGAGTTCTGGAATACCGGGATACTTTGTATCTGTAAAAGCATAATAAAAATCCCGTCGCAGTGCTTCTTCGGTTAATGAATCTGCATAAATATTAATTGATTTCTTTAAAAGAAAATTAAATGCCTTTACATCATCCAGCCCGGCCATGTGATCTTTATGCGGATGTGTAAAAATAACTGCATCCAAATGCTTTACTTTCTGCCGCAGCATCTGATATCGAAAATCAGGACCTGTGTCAACCACCAATGCAGTAGTTGCTGATTGTACCAAAATACTTGAACGAAGACGGTTATCTTTTTTATCGGTGGAAGTGCAGACCTCACAATCGCAGCCAATCATAGGTACGCCGCTGCTGGTACCGGTGCCAAGAAATGTTATTGTGAGAGAGGGATACACAGGTAAAAATAAGAAATGAAAAATTAATAATAAGGAATGAAAAAGGGAAAGGCTTTGTCAACTTTCTACTCCGTTATTTACTGTACCGTCCTTTATCTGCCTGTCTGCCGTCAGGCAGGTTTTTCATTCTCTTCTATCACCAGTTTAGATAAGATATCTGCGTGAAGTTTTTTTGAACCTTCTGTGAGGATGTTCGGGTTTATATCCAACTGCGGAATCAGGTCTATCAACGTATTGATACGTCCTTCCGTCTGCAAAAACTTATTCAGTACCACCACTTTTCTTTCTTCCAATATACAATAGCCACTTTGAAATGTTCCTCGTTCGTAACGTAGCACATAACCGGCTTCTTCGGGAATTGCTTCTAATTTATCGAGAGATGTTTGTGTGTATTTCATCGCAAGTACTAAGTTCAATGTTTTAAGTAATAAGCATTCAGGCCATAAAAGTAATTTATTAAAATAAAAGGAATTAAGACCTGAAGAAATGTTATCCACTTATTACCTACTACTTAACACTTATTTTTCTGACCTACTTACTCTGCATTTTTATCACCGGTATTATCATTTCTTCTAAACTCACTCCGCCATGCTGAAAAGTGTTACGATAATAGTTTACATAATGATTATAGTTATTGGGATAGCACAGAAAACTGTCTTCTTTGGCGAATATGAAAGATGAATTAATGGTTGGAACCGGCAAACCAGCTTCTCTTGGGTCACGGAAAGAGAGTACTTCTTTTGGTTCATAATTCAGGTTGCGGCCATGTTTGTAGCGGAGGTTGGTAGTAGTTTGTTTGTCTCCAATCACCTTGTATGGCGTTTTTACTCTCACACTTCCATGGTCGGTGGCCAGTACAATCTTGATATTTTTATCTGCAATTTTCTTTAATGCCTGGTGCAGCGGCGAATGTTCAAACCAGGAAGTAGTAATGCTACGGTAGCTTATTTCATCGCTGGCCAATTCCTTCAGCACTTCCATTTCGGTTCGGGCATGACTCAGCATATCAACAAAGTTGTATACGATAACATTCAAATCATTGTTGAGCAGGTTATGTATGCTATTCATCATATCCAGCCCTGCCTGGTTGTTCACCACCTTTGTATAAGAAACTTTTAAATCTCCTTTTCCCAATCGTTTCAGTTGTGCCCTGAAAAATTCTTCCTCATGCAGATTCTTTCCGCCTTCCTCTTCATCATTTTTCCATTGATTTGGAAATTGCTTTTCAATATCCATTGGCATCAGCCCGGCGAAAATAGCATTACGGCAATACTGTGTTGCAGTAGGGAGTATGCTGTAAAAACTGTCCTCTTCTAATATACGAAAGCTTTCAGAAAAAATTGGTTGAATAGCCTTCCATTGGTCGAAACGAAGATTATCAATTAATATAAAAAATAACGGGGTTCCTTTTTCTAAGTGTGGTAATACTTTGAACTGCATAAGTGAATGGCTCATCACCGGCCCATCTTTACTTTTTGGGTTTACCCACCCTGCATAATTTTTTGACACAAATTTGAAAAATTCGGTATTGGCCTCACTCTTCTGGTTTTGTAATATTTCCTGCATCTCCGGGCTGTCACTTTTTTCCATTTCCAGCTCCCAATACACTAGTTTTTTATAAATATCCATCCACTCATTGTAATCAGGATTGCTGTTCAATGCAGTAAACAAATGACGAAACTGTTGCTGATAGGCAGTCGTAGTTTTTTCTGCTACTAATCTTCTGTTATCAATTATTTTTTTCAAACTCAGCCAAACCTGGTTGGGGTTAACAGGTTTTATCAAATAATCGCTTATCTGCGAACCAATGGCATCATCCATCAGGTTCTCCGTTTCGTTTTTCGTAATCAAAACCACTGGCAGCGATTGCTTTAGTTCTTTGATTTTTGCCAGCGTCTCCAAACCGGTAATACCCGGCATGCTTTCATCAATCAGTACCACATCCACATGATTATCCTTCACATAGTCTATCGCATCAAACCCGTTAGTAAAAGTTTGCACTTCATATCCCTTATTCTCTAAAAACATTTTTTGTGATTGGAGGCTTTCAATTTCATCGTCCACCCAGATAATTTTTGCAATTGCCATATTTGTATTTTATTGCTGATTGTTTGTTACAGGTTACTAACCACTCATTACCGGGAATGTCTCTATGATCATTAAAAGCTTATATTGGTTTAGTGAAACCAACTAGTGACAAGAATCCAGCAACCAGTCAAAAATAGCTTATTAAACTCTGCCTTTGTACTTTTGCCCTCTTGCCTTTAACAAAACAGCAACAATGCCAACTGTCCGCAAAATAATCAACGACCCTGTTTATGGTTTTATTACCATCGACCACCCGTTGATTCTGCAAATAATCTCTCACCCGGTTTATCAGCGGTTGAGAAATATCCACCAGATGGCTTTTGCCCACCTGGTGTATCCGGGTGCGGTACATTCAAGATTGCATCATTCCCTCGGTGCATATCATTTAATGTGTACTGCCTTGAATGAATTGAAAAGCAAAGGCGTTGAAATAACCACCGAAGAAGAACTGGGTGCAAAAATTGCCATTCTGCTGCATGATGTTGGCCACGGACCATTTTCTCATGCCCTGGAAAATGAATTGGTAAAAGATGTGCATCATGAAGCCATTTCCATTTTATTGATGGAAAAACTGGATGCTGAATTAAACGGTCAGCTACAAACTGCTATTGCTATTTTCACCAATAAACATCCAAAGAAATTTTTGTATCAATTAGTGTCCGGACAATTAGATGTGGACAGGATGGATTATCTGAACCGGGATAGTTTTTTTACTGGTGTGGCAGAAGGGGTGATTGGCTATGACCGCATCCTAAAAATGCTGACCGTAATAGACGGCAACCTGATGGTGGAAGAAAAAGCCATTTATTCGATTGAAAAATTTTTAGTGTCCCGTCGCCTGATGTACTGGCAGGTGTACCTGCACAAAACAGTGCTGAGTGCAGAAAAAATGCTTGTAAAAATCATACACCGGGCAAAAGAACTGATAGCCGGTGGGCAAAAAGTAATTGCTGCCACGGATGAATTGAGTTTCTTTTTGTCCGCAGGATGCAATGCACCAAATTCCAGCACCAACTTACCCATTGAGCAGCATTTGGAAACATTTTGCCGTCTTGATGATCATGATGTAATGGCCACCATTAAGAACTGGAGCCATCACCCCGATAAAATATTAGCGACACTTTGCCGTTCATTAGTAGAACGAAACTTGCTGAAAGTAAAATTGCAGGCTCAACCTTTTGATGAAGCATTTGTAAAAGAAAAAAGAAAAGAGGCTTGCGAAAAATTGGGCATCAGTGAAAAAGAATCTGGTTATTTTGTATTAACCGGCGAAGCCAGTAATACAACTTATAATCCGGGAGATGAACGTATCAATATTTTATTCAAAGACGGAACGATAAAAGATATTTCAAAAGTGGACAATGCGTTGATTCATTTTAACAGCGGCCTCGCCTATGGCGAGATCAAAAAATATTACATTTGTTACTTAAGATAGCTCAAAGCTTTAATTCATGCAATTTCCTGCTTCACAAATAGCACTTCTTGTTAATGGAAAGGTAGAAGGAAATCCTGATGCCTCCGTTAATTCGTTTGGAAAGATTGAAGAGGCCAAAGAAGGGCAACTGACATTTTTCTCCAATCCTAAATATGAAGAATACCTGTATAAAACCAACGCATCAATAATTCTTATTAATGAAGATTTTGAATTAAAGCAATCTGTTGCAGCAACATTAATAAGAGTTCCCGATGCTTACACCTCTTTTGCAACACTGCTTACCAAATACCAGGAAATTGTTCAGCAACAATTGGCAGGTATTCAGCAACCCAGTTATATTGCCAAAACTGCTTTGTATGGTGACAACGTTTTCGTTGGGGCATTTGCATATATAGGTGAGAATGTAAAAATCGGATGTAACACAAGAATATTTCCCAATGCGTTTATCGGTGACAATGTGATTATCGGTGACAACTGCACTATTGATCCCGGCGTAAAAATTTACCATGATTGCAAAATCGGAAACCATGTTAACATACTCGCCGGTACAGTCATCGGCAGTGATGGTTTTGGCTTTGCCCCCCAACCGGATGGAACTTTTATTAAAATCCCTCAATTAGGCAATGTAATTATAGAAGACCATGTGGACATTGGAGCTAATGCTACTATAGACAGGGCAACAGTTGGATCTACCATTATAAAGTCAGGTGCCAAGCTGGATAACCTTATCCAGATAGCACACAATGTAGAGGTAGGCAACTATACGGTTATTGCAGCACAGGCTGGTATAAGTGGCAGCACCAAGATTGGTAAAGGAGTTATGATTGGCGGACAGGCCGGTCTTGTAGGACATATACAACTTGGTGATGGGGCCAAAGTAAATGCACAAAGCGGCGTTAGCAAATCCATTGAACCGGGTAAAGCTGTAACCGGTTCTCCGGCCTACGACTACACAGCAGCACTTCGTAGCCAGGCCATTGCCCGCAAACTTCCGGAAATGGAAAGGAGGATAAAAGAACTGGAGGCGTTGGTAAAACAACTCATGGAAGAAAAAGTTTCTTAAACTCCGTTATGAAAATTTGCGGTTTCACTTTCGTTCGGAATGCAGTCAAGTACGACTACCCGGTTGTAGAATCCATCACCTCCATCCTTCCTATCGTTGATGAATTTATTGTAAGTATTGGCAATTGCGATGATGGAACTTTACAGTTAATTGAATCCATCGGTTCGCCAAAAATAAAAATAGTTCATTCCATTTGGGATGATTCATTAAAAGAAGGTGGCCTGGTGCTGTCTGTAGAAACAGATAAAGCACTTGCCCATGTTCCTGCCGGATATGATTGGGCTTTTTACATGCAGGCAGATGAAGTGGTTCATGAAAAATACCTTGATTCTATTGTTTCAGCAGCAAATAAATATGCTGATAATGAAAAAGTAGAAGGGCTACTTTTAAAATACGTTCATTTTTATGGTAGCTATAATTATATAGGTGATTCACGGCGATGGTACGATCATGAAATAAGGCTGATAAAAAATAATCGCAATATCATATCTTATAAAGATGCCCAGGGCTTCAGAACCAAACAGGGTAAAAAATTACAGGTAAAAAAAATTGAAGCGGAAATATATCATTACGGATGGGTTCGACACCCGAGTAAGCAAAATGAAAAAGTATCAGCTTTTTCCGCATTTTGGAACGGAGAAGGATATACTCCATCGCCCTATAATGAAGAACACCAGTGGGATTTTGTAAATGATGCTGACTCTCTTGAATTGTTTAAAGGCACACATCCCTCAGTAATGCAGAAAAGAATTACCGGGAAAAACTGGAATGCCCATTTTGACACCAGTAAAAAACGTTTTTCATTTAAAGATGGCATATTGTACCGCATTGAAAAATTGACCGGCAAACGCCTCTTTGCCTATAAGAATTATACCGTCATTTAATAGCCGCAAAGTCTTCCCTGAGGGCATTGAAAATGAATAATTATCTTTGCCCGCATGATTTCCTCCACAGAAAATAAGGTTAATATTGCTGGCATTATGTCCCCCGGTTTTAACCCCGATAAACAGCATACATTAAAGTCAGCAGTAAGCATTTCAGGTACTGGTTTGCACACTGGTGTAATGGCCGACCTGACATTGAAACCTGCTAACCCCGGATTTGGTTTCCAGTTTCAACGGGTGGATTTACCGGGTCAACCCATCATCAAAGCAGATTGCGACCTCGTTACCGATGTAAGCCGTGGTACAACGCTGGAAGCTAATGGAGCTAAAGTAAGTACCGTTGAACATGTGCTGGCAGCTTTAGTAGGTATGGGAGTTGACAATTGCCTGCTTGAAATAAACGGACCCGAAATGCCCATCATGGATGGAAGTTCTGAACCCTTTGTAGAATTGATTGAAGAAGCAGGGGTAATAGAACAGGATGCCGCTAAAGTATGGTACAGTATTGATGAAAATATTTATCACTACGATGAAGTAAAAAGAGTGGAACTGGTAGCCATGCCTGCCATGGATTACCAGGTAACTACCTTAATAGATTTTAATTCTCCTGTGCTGGGTACGCAACATGCGGGGTTAAAATCAATGAAAGATTTTAAAGAAGAAATTGCTCCCTGCCGTACTTTTTGTTTTCTGCATGAGCTGGAAATGCTGCTTGACAATAACCTTATTAAAGGCGGCGACATTAATAATGCCATCGTTATTGTGGATAAGCCGGTTGACAAAAAAGAAATGGACCGGTTGAAAAAAATATTCAATAAAGAAAATATTGAAGTAAAGAGTGAGGGCTACCTGAATAATCTTGAACTGCGTTTTCCCAACGAACCTGCCCGGCATAAATTGCTGGATGTAATCGGAGATTTAGCCTTAATTGGCTATCCCATCAAAGGAAGAATTATTGCCAACCGTCCCGGCCATAGCACCAACGTGGAGTTTGCTAAAAAAATAAAGCAGTACATCAAAAAGAATAAACATGCCAAAGGTGTTCCGGTTTACAACCCCAGCCAGCCGCCTGTGTATGATCAACAGTTTATTGAAAAAACATTACCCCATCGTTTTCCTTTTGCATTGGTTGATAAAATCATTGAGCTTAGCGACACACATATTGTTGGTATAAAAAATGTAACTTTTAACGAATGGTTTTTCCAGGGGCATTTTCCTGGCAACCCGGTAATGCCCGGAGTGCTACAGATAGAAGCTCTGGCACAATGCGGTGGTATATTGGCCATCAACCTGAGTGGCGAAGGACAATACGATACTTACTTCCTTAAAATAGACAATTGCAAATTTAAAAGTATGGTAAGGCCGGGTGATACGTTGATTCTTAAGATGGAATTATCAGCCCCGATCCGCCGTGGTATTTGTGAAATGAAAGGGACTACCTATGTTGGTAATAAGGTTTGTTGTGAAGCTGATTTAGTGGCGCAAATTGTGAAGAGGTAGTAACACTACTTTTTTGTACCTTTAGTTCAAAGATTTTTTTATGGGGTTAGTGTATGCTGAAATTGAGTTGATAAACTCATGGGAACTGGAAAGTGCCAAAAGAAATATTATTGGCGAAGAAGAAGTAAAAAGGATGTCTGTATCAGCGTTATTAGATACAGGAGCTTACATGCTTTGTATAAATGAAAATATTCAAGAGCAGTTGCAACTTCCAATTCTTGAGAAAAGAAAAGGCCAGATGGCAGATGGTACTATTAATGAGTATGATGTTGCCGGCCCTGTGGAAGTAAGGTTCAAAAACCGCAGAACTGTAATTAATGCAATGGTATTGCCCGGCAACAACGAAGTGTTACTGGGTGCAATCCCACTCGAAGACATGGATGTATTAATCCACCCGTTGCGGCAGGAATTAATAGTTAATCCCGAGCACCCATATTTTGCCCAAATGAAGTTAAAATAACCGGATACAAATATTTTTCTAACATCGCTAAAATGCCCGGTTGACGGGCATTTTCTCTTATCCAAAATAAGGCAAAATTCTTATAAAAAAACGAGCTAAAAATCCGGGTTAAGAGGGCTTATTTCAGTACATTTGTGAGTTATAATTTTTTCATTTCTCACAACAGTTTTTTTCCATTTTTATGACCACAGAAGCTAAAGAAAAAGCAGCCGCAATATCGGCCGGTTACAGTGCCGATAGTATCCAGGTTTTAGAAGGTTTGGAAGCCGTTCGTAAACGTCCGGCGATGTACATTGGTGATATTGGAGTGAAGGGTTTACACCACCTGGTGTACGAAGTTGTTGACAACTCTATTGATGAAGCATTAGCTGGTTATTGCAAAAACATTCTTGTTACCATACATGAAGACAATTCCATTTCCGTAGAAGATGATGGCCGTGGTATCCCTACCGCCATGCACACTAAAGAAAAACGTTCTGCATTGGAAGTAGTAATGACAGTGCTTCATGCCGGTGGTAAATTTGATAAGGGTTCTTATAAAGTTTCCGGTGGTTTGCATGGCGTTGGTGTTAGTTGTGTAAATGCATTAAGTAAGTTGCTGCTGGTAACGGTAAACCGTGACGGAAAAATATTTGAACAGGAATACAAGATCGGTGTGCCGCAATATGCTGTAAGGGAAACAGGCACCAGTGAAAAGACAGGTACCAAAGTTCATTTCTGGCCCGATGATTCCATCTTCATTACATTAGTTTATAATAAAGATATCCTCGAAGGCCGTCTCCGTGAATTATCCTACCTCAACCGGGGTGTACGTATTGTATTAACTGATTTAAGAGAGAAAGAAGAAAACGGTGAAAACTACACCGCTGTTTTTTACAGTGAAGGTGGTATTGTGGAATTTGTAGAAATGCTGGACAGAAGTGCCGGACGTAACTTTCTTATACCAAAAGTAATTTATGTAGAAGGAAAAGATGATACTACCAACGTAGTGGTAGAAGTAGCATTAAGCTATAACGACAGTTACAATGAACACATCTATTCCTATGTCAACAATATCAACACTATTGAAGGTGGTACCCATGTATCAGGATTCCGCCGTGCATTAACAAGAGTGTTCAAAAGTTATGGTGATAAGAATGGTTTGTTTGAAAAAGCCAAAGTAGAAATTGAAGGTGATGACTTCCGGGAAGGATTGAGTTGTATTATTTCTGTAAAAGTTCCAGAACCACAATTTGAAGGACAAACCAAAACCAAACTCGGTAACAACGAAGTAATGGGTGTGGTTGATTCTACTGTATCAAGAGCATTGGAAGCTTACCTCGAAGAAAATCCAAAAGAAGCAAAGAATATCGTTGCCAAAGTAATTTTGGCAGCACAGGCAAGAGCCGCTGCAAGAAAGGCAAGGGAACTGGTACAACGTAAGTCTGTATTAACTGGCGGTGGCTTGCCCGGCAAACTGGCCGATTGTTCTGACAGAGACCCTAACCGTTGTGAGCTATACCTTGTTGAGGGTGATTCAGCCGGTGGTACTGCCAAGCAAGGAAGGGACAGAAGTTTCCAGGCCATTCTTCCACTAAGGGGTAAAATTCTGAACGTAGAAAAAGCGATGGAACATAAAATTTATGACAATGAGGAGATAAGAAACATGTTTACGGCACTTGGCGTAAAGATGGGAACACCAGAAGACCCTAAAGCATTAGACATTGCAAAACTCCGTTACCATAAACTCATCATCATGACGGATGCCGATGTGGACGGCTCCCACATTGCCACCCTAATCCTTACTTTTATTTTCCGCTATATGACGGAACTGGTGGAGCAAGGATATGTTTACATAGCCCAGCCACCTCTTTATTTGGTTAAAAAAGGAAAAGAACAGGCTTATGCCTACAATGAAAACCAACGAAAGGCTTTAGTAGAAAGATTAGGCGGCGGCAAAGACGACTCGGTAAATATCCAGCGATACAAAGGGCTGGGAGAAATGAATGCCGACCAGCTTTGGGACACAACTATGAACCCGGCCACCCGGACTTTAAAGCAAGTAACCATTGAAAGTGCTGCTGAAGCAGACCGCATTTTCAGCATGCTGATGGGCGATGAAGTGGCCCCGAGAAGGGCATTTATCGAGAGTCATGCTAAGTATGCCAAATTGGATGTATAGGTCTTAAACCATTACAAATAAACGAGTTAGTCCCGCACTTGTGGGGCTTTTTTATGCCCATTAGCAAATTTTCCCGTTTAAAACCCTTCGGAATGCTTAATTTCATGAATTACTAACTCAAAAACTATTGACATGTCAGACGTAAAAATTACAGCGTATAACGTAAAAACAAAAGAAAAAGGCGTTGAGATGCTTGACGCTGTCATCACAAAAACAGCTAAAGGTGCTTATATGGCCCAGGGCAATGATGGAAAAGGTAATAAACTTACCACCCTGATGAACGGAGAAAAAGCTTTGGCAGCTATTGCAGCTGGTGTTGCAAAACAAGGCTGGTAAAAGCCAGGATATTATTACATTAAACTGATTAGGAGAATACCTTATAATCCGTCCCGTTTAAAACGGGACGGATTTTTTATTGCTTTAACAGCCTGAAAGTTTGTTTCTTTTCACCAACAGTAGCTTCCAGTAAATATAACCCGGCAGCAAATTGTGATTCTCTGAGATCAAGATTTAGTTTTTGTACAAACCCGTTGGCCGCTAATTGATGTTGCTGAACTGTTTTACCAGTAAGGTCATACACTTTTACTTTTATCAGTTCATCGGTATTTGCCTGCAGGCTAAGATTAAAGATTCCTGAAGAAGGATTTGGATACACCTGCCATGTTATCTCCTCATCAAACACTACTGGCCGGATGGGTGAGTATGTAAAGTTGCCATCATTATCAATAATTTTTAACCGGTAATACCTAACGCTGATTTTACCAATCTCATTATCAGTAAAACTATACCGCTGTTCCTGTGCAGAATTGCCCTGGCTTCTTACTTCACCCAGTTTTATAAACTGGTTTTGCTGGTAGCCTGTATTTCCTTTGGCCACTTCTATTTCAAACCGGTTCACACTGCTTTCCGATGCAGTGGCCCATTCAGCCAACACATCCTTACTCCGTATTTTCTTTGCCGTAAAATTGATGAGTTGTACCGGCAATGCCTGGCTATTGCCAAAGCCACCATTGTTTAACCAGAACTCTGAGAAATCTTTCACTTTAAATTCAGCATAATAACCTTTATCAAAAGGAACTTTTACAGCTTTTGATGAATTAATAAACGACCAGTTTCCCTGCACATTGTCGGTTATCGTACCGTTCTCAAAATTATCGTTCGGGTCGCTGTATTTAGAAACTCCGATTTCATAAGCGGTGGTTGGCTTGTAACAAGCTACGCAACCAGTAGCATTGATCAATGCTTCCGTTTCTGTATCCAGGAAATAAAAACGAACCGAAGCAGAGTCAGATAAATTAACTGTTGTTGGTTTGATAGTGATATTCCTGTCATGATAATACTGACCGTTGGTGTTACGAACTCCCCCTGTATTAACGTAGGACTGAACGTTGGTGTTGCCAAGATTCTGTCCGTTTGGATTGACAGCGGCAATCAGCTTGTTAGTACCCATTTCTATAAAATTGATCCAGCCCGAACCATTTACCGTTGGTTGATTAACTACAGG